>JAZDIO010000198.1:0-5005 GCA_043804965.1 Candidatus Firestoneibacteriota bacterium
CGGCAGAATAGTTAAAAAGATCAAGACCTCCGAGGAACTCGGGCTGTTCGTAAATACCGCTCTTTCCATATTGATGGCCGTCGGTCTGGTGCTTCTTTCATATTATTTTATCGGTAACTTCCTGCCGACGATGGAAAAGGAGATAAAATCAGCGCTCATTATCTCGCTCTCCGTTACCCTGATCGGTGTTTTCATGATGATCTTCAGGATGAAGGCGCTGGCGCAGGTTGTCGGGCTTCTTATCATGGAAAACGGGATATTTCTCGCGGGAGCTTCTATCGCGGACGGCGTGCCGTTCTTTGTCGAGATGGCGGTTTCTTTTGATGTTTTTGTCGCCGTTATAATTCTCGGAGTATTTGTGTACAGGATAAACAGTTTATTTACACACATTGATACAGACAAATTAAATGAACTGAAAGGTTAATATGGAAATAATATTATTACTCATAACTCTCTTAATAACCGGAACAATTTCGTTTTATGCAAAAAAAGCAAAGCTCTCGGGATTAATTACTTTATGGGGACAGATCATTGCCGCGTTTTTTGCACTGCTTCTTTGTTTTAAAATTACGGCAGCCGGGCCTGTTTCCGTATTAGATTTCTTTTACGCAGATGCTCTTAGCGCTTTCTTTCTCCTGTTAATTTCTATTTCTTCCGTCTCTTCTGCGTTCTATTCAAAGTGGTACTTTAAAGACGAGGAAAACGCAGGCTTTTACAATATGCTTTTTAATATCTTTGTTTTTTCAATGTACCTTGTCGTGACCGTAAACAATCTTGGAATGCTCTGGGTCTCGGTAGAAATAACGACTCTGGCCTCTGCCTTTTTGGTCGGCTACAGAAATAATAAAACTTCGGTAGAAGCGGCGTGGAAATATATTATTATCTGCTCCGTGGGTATTACGCTGGCTCTTTTTGGAATAATACTTCTTTCCTCTACGGCCACAGCGGATGCCGGAATAAAAAGTTTAAACTGGACAGAATTAAGCGCCCAAAGGAGTATGTTTAATCCCAGGGTGGTTAAAGCCGCTTTTATTTTTATTGTCGTGGGTTTCGGCACGAAAGCGGGGCTGGCTCCGATGCATAACTGGCTTCCGGACGCGCACAGTCAGGCGCCTTCTCCGATAAGCGCGCTGTTATCCGGAGTGCTCCTAAAGGCATCGATATATGCGATAATAAGATTTCTAATTATAGCGGCAGGGAGCGTAGGCTATTCCTTCTGCGGCAACATACTCGGGCTTTTTGGTCTGAGCTCTCTCGGTATAGCGGCATTTTTCATTCTTGTTCAAAAAGACCTGAAACGGCTCCTGGCTTATTCCAGCGTTGAACATGTCGGGTTAATTTCTGTAGGTTTCTACTTTGGAGGAAAAATCGGGATATTCGGAGCTCTCTTTCATGCGCTGAATCATTCGCTGGCAAAGGGCCTGATGTTCTTCTCCTCCGGTAACATTATTAAGAAATACGGGACAAATAATATTAATCAGATTAAAGGCGCACTTGAAACGGTTCCGCTCGCGGCAACCGCGGCCTTTATCGGTATGTTTGCTCTAGCCGGTATGCCGCCATTTTCCATTTTTATGAGCGAACTTACGATACTTATGGCGGGTTTTAAAGGCGGGTATTATTACAGCTCCTCGGCAGTCCTTTTATTCCTTTCTATCACTTTTGGAGCTTTAGTATACCAATTTGGCGGGATGCTTTACGGGAAAAGGCCTGCAAATCTTGAAAAAACAAAAGAACCTCTGGATATATCTATTTTATTTGCGGTAATTATTGTAGTAATGCTGATTTTTGGCCTGCATTTACCGGAGTTTGTTAAAACGGTCATTTCTTCCGCGGCAGATGTTGTGCTTGGAGCCGGGTTATGAACTATAACGAATTTAAAAAGGTATTTATAGAAAAAAGCGGATTTACGGCAGATCTTCTTATTGAAGCCGGTGAAGAAATATATATTAAGACAAACAGTAAAAATTATCTGGATACCTGCCTGCTGCTTCATAAAGAACTTTCTTCCCCTGTGATGATTTATTTTGCGGAGGATAACACAAAAAGTAAGGGGGTCTTTACTCTTTATTGCGGATTCCTTGGAAAACAGATAAAGAAATGGGTTTTTGCGGTGCTGGAGATAGATAAAGCCGCTCCCGAGTTTCCCTCGATTTCAGAAAAGATTGTTTCCTCGCAATTGTTCGAAAGAGAGATCAAAGAGATGTTCGGTTTAATTCCCGTTGGCAGTCCGGATGGAAGGCGTCTTCGCCTGCATGAAGAAGTTTGGCCGGAAGGTTTTTATCCGCTTCGAAAGGATTTTGTAAAGCCAGGTAAGATTGGGAATACGGGAAAGGAATATCTTTTTGATAAAATAGAAGGTGAAGGGGTTTTTGAGGTTCCCGTCGGGCCGGTACACGCCGGAATAATCGGTCCCGGGCATTTCAGATTTTCCGTCGCCGGGGAACCTATCATAAATCTGGAAATCCGGCTTGGATTTACTCACAGAGGTGTGGAGAAGCTCTTTGAAGGAAGAAATATAAAAAATTCGCTTAAACTTGCAGAATGTGTTTCGGGAGATTCTGCTTTTGCCCAGGGACTGGCGTTTACTCTGGCTGTTGAAAAAGCCTGCAATGTTTCAGCAAACGCCAGGACAAAAATTACAAGAGGTATATGCCTGGAGCTGGAGCGTCTTTATAATCATGTAAACGATATCGGCGGTATGGCTATTGACGTGTCTTTCTCCTATCCGTCGGCACTGGCCTCCTTAATAAAAGAAAATATACTGAGATTGAACGAAAAACTGACAAACCACAGATATTTAAAGGGGATTAACGCCTTTGGTCGTTGTGAGTTGTTTCTTGATTCTGAAAAACAAGCAGAGGCGCATAAAATATTAAAGCAAGCAAAAGAGGATCTGAAAATACTTAAAGAGATGCTTTTTTCCTCCGTTTCGTTTATGGATAGAGTGGATACTACCGGTTTACTTCAGCGTAAGACAGCCGAGGATTTTGGTATAACAGGTCTTGCGGCCCGGGCAGCGGGGATAAAATTTGATCTTCGAACTATATTTCCGGGAGTTTATCTGAAAACTTCTTTTATGCTTACGAGACAGGAAAAAGGCGATGTGCTTGCCAGATTGAACGTACGCTTTGATGAAATTGCGGTTTCACTCAGAATGATAAAAGAATTTATACATTTACTGTCAGAGCAGGCTGTGGAAGAAAAAATAAATCCTGCAGAAAAAGAAGGAGTCGGACTCGGATTTTGCGAAGGCTTCCGCGGCCCGGTGCTTTATTGGGTAAAACTCGATAAAGAAGGGAAAGTAGAACGGTGTAAAATTGTAGATGCTTCTTTTAATAATTGGCAGGGTCTTTCCTACTCGGTTCTCGGAAACATCGTTCCGGACTTTCCTTTATGCAATAAAAGTTTTGACCTTTCTTATCCGGGAGGGGATTTGTGAACAATATATATAATATCGTGAAAGCAAGAATACAAAAAGGTGTTGTAACGGAAGAACTTACTTTAGCCGGTGAAGCTCTGAAGTCGGAGATACAAAAGAAATTTAACAGGTCTCTTTATATAAGAGAGGTTGATACCGGTTCCTGCGGCGCCTGTGAATCAGAGATAATATCAGCGACGAATCCTTTGTATGATATCCAAAGATTTGGAGTGGATTTTGTCGCTTCTCCGAGGCATGCCGATGCTTTACTTGTTACCGGCCCGGTTTCCTTAAATATGTCGGTAGCGCTGAAACGTACTTATGATGCGATGCCCAGCCCAAAATTTGTGATTACAGCAGGGGATTGCGCCCTTGACGGAGGACCTTTTAAAGGTTCTTACTATGTAGAAGGCGGAGTAAGCAAGATAATTCCGGTGGATTTTCACGTCCCCGGCTGTCCGCCAAGACCAATAGAGCTGATAAAGCATATCCTGCTGGCGGTTAAGAATATAAGGGTTGTAGAACGTTAAACGTTTTCAGGTGCCTGTCCCCTTTTTAACATTTTCTGATAGCTAATAGTGAATAGAAAAGGACAGGAGAAAAAATCCTGTCCTTTTTATAATCCACAATCTTTATCAATTAGCAATCAGTTATTAGTAATTGTTTATTACGCATTTTCCGGTTCGAGTGGGATGATAAACCAACAGACAAGATAAACCAAAACTACTACTCCTCCGGAAATAAGAGCTAGAAGAACCGCGCCTATCCTTGTAAGCACCGGGTCGATATTGAAATACTCCGCCAGCCCGCCGCAGATGCCGAGAACCATCTTATTCGATCTGGATCTGAAAAATCTGTTTTTTACGGCGCTTAGGCTTCTATTTCGTGCGATGTTTCTGAACTCGATCTCTTTTTGTATTGCCTCTGTTGTATTTTTACTTTTTAGCATGAAAAAGGAAATCAGCGAAAAAATACATACCAGCGTACAAACCAGCGTACAAATTATTATTAAACTACTCCATAATATCCATGTAGCTTCATGATTCCGGATTAAAAAATAAACGCCTATACCGGAAAGTATTGCTGAAACAGTCGTGGAAAACACCGAACTGAAAATGCCCAATTTTCTGCCTCGTTCGGTGAGTAGCAGCAATCCAATGGAATAGATTAACATGAGAATGGAAATCGTCCATAGAACGGTAAATACAATAATGATTGGCATTAAAACATATTTGAAATCATTAAATTGACTTTCAAAATCTTCGGGGTAGGACGGTCTTATATTTTCTATAGGTCCTTCTCCCAGCTGCTGCTCGAGTTCATTATCAAGATCTTTCTGCAGCATCTCTTGATATATTTTAGTTATCGGACTAAAAGAAACAAGCATTAAAGGGACCATTATCATTGACAAAAGAAAAAGAAAAGCACCAAAAACTAAGGTTACTACTCCGAGTGTGCGGATCCGCCTGCGCCCCGGATTGGAAATCTCCGCAGTCTGTTTTACGCTGACGGCATCCAAAAGCTCTTTACCGTCTTCTACTGATACTTTGTGACTCTTAATCATATCAAGGATCTTTATTGTTT
>JAZDIO010000199.1:0-6890 GCA_043804965.1 Candidatus Firestoneibacteriota bacterium
TGTTTGACTGAAGAGCCGTGTGAGCGAAACGCTCAAGCACGGTTCTGTGAGGGGATTTTAAATTTAAGTAGTTAGGAGGATTAAATTTATGAGTTCTACTCGACAAAAAAAATAAACTCCTTGAGGTTTACTTTGAAAAATCGGCTATGTGTAAAATTTTAGTTATTTTTATTTCAGTTTTTGTTCCTTTATCTGTTTTGTTTCGAATTTTGAGTTTCTAATTTAAAATTTGTTTTAAGGAGGGTTTTATGTCAAATCAAGGATTAAATACAATAGGCTTGCATGCGGGACAGGTGCCGGATCCGACAACAGGTTCAAGAGCGGTTCCTATTTATCAGACGACTTCTTATGTCTTTAACAGCGCGGAGCATGCTTCAAATCTGTTTGAGCTGAAGGAATTTGGTAATATTTATACGAGATTAATGAATCCGACTACGGATGTGCTGGAAAAAAGGGTTGCGGCGATTGAGGGCGGGGTTGCGGCCTTGGCAGTAGCTTCAGGCCAGGCGGCAATAACGCTTGCTTTGCTTGGTATAACAGGTGTCGGAGATGAGATTATTTCAGCGAATAATCTTTATGGCGGAACCTACACATTGTTTCATTATACATTTGCTAATCTCGGCCGAAAAGTTGTTTTTGTAGACTCAAAAAAACCGGAGGATTTCAAAAAGACAGTAACTTCCAGAACAAAAGCTATTTATCTGGAAACTATTGGGAATCCCAAGCTGGATGTTCCGGATTTTGAAGCGCTTGCTAAGATTGCTCACGAGGCAGGTATTCCGCTGGTTGTGGATAATACCGTGGGCGTCGGGATTATTAAACCTGTTGATTTTGGAGCGGATATTGTGGTTATTTCTGCAACAAAATATTTAGGAGGCCATGGAACTTCCATAGGCGGCGTGATAGTTGATTCCGGTAAGTTTGCGTGGGGTAACGGGAAATTCCCTCAGTTATCCGAAAATGATCCGTCTTATCACGGGCTTAATTTCTGGAAGGTCTTTGGGAATTTCCAGGGGGCCGGAAATATCGCGTTTATAATCAGGGCCAGGGTCAGTTTACTCAGGGATATCGGCCCCTGCATCAGCCCGTTTAACTCGTTCCAGATAATACAGGGTATTGAAACTCTCGGACTCAGAGTCAGGCAGCATTCAAAGAATGCTCTGGAGCTGGCAAAATGGCTTAAAGCGCATCCTTCTGTTTTATGGGTAAATTATCCCGGGCTTGAAGATCATGCCAGCCATGCCCATGCAAAAAAATATCTTAAGGGTAATTTTGGAGGAATAATCGGTTTTGGCGTAAAAGGCGGCCTTGAAGCCGGAAAAAAGTTTATTTCGTCGGTTAAACTTCTTTCTCATCTGGCGAATATCGGAGATGCAAAGAGTCTGGTGATACATCCGGCTTCTACTACGCATTCTCAGCTTACTCCCGAAGAACAGGTCGCGACCGGAGTAACAGCGGATTTTATTCGTTTCTCTGTAGGTATCGAAGATGTTGAAGATATAAAAGCCGATCTTGATCAGGCTTTAAAGGCTGCGGTAAAATAAGAGAAAATAATATGCAGGTCTGACTTAAAAGCAGAACGAGCTTGCATATTTGTGGAAATACTGTAAAATATAATGAACAAAGGTAAAATAAAAAATGAATGATGATAAAATAAAGCTTCCAAAAGAAAGCCCAAACGGGCTGGTGGAAACGCAATATTTCAGGTTTGACTCGCTCTCTCTTGAAAGCGGTGAAATATTGTCTCCCGTCACTATTGCTTATGAAACCTACGGTAGATTAAACAAAAAGAAAGATAATGCTCTTCTGCTCTGCCATGCTTTAAGCGGGGATGCTCACCTGGCGGGAATAAATAAAGAAGATAATAAGCTCGGCTGGTGGGAGTTCATGATAGGCCCCGGACGGGCTTTTGATACGGATAAATATTTTGTTATTGGTTCTAATACTCTTGGCGGCTGTAAAGGGTCCACCGGCCCTTCTTCTGTGAATCCAAAGACAAATAAACCTTATGGCCGTGATTTTCCTGGAATTACTATCAAAGATATGGTAAACGCGCAGGTAAAGTTAATAGAAAGTCTGGGCATTAAAAAGTTATTTTCAATTGCCGGCGGGTCTATGGGCGGGATGCAGGTAATAGAATGGACCTATTCACATCCGGAAAAAGTAGCGACTGCTATTCCTATTGCTACAACATTTCATCATTCTGCCCAGCAGATTGCTTTTAATGAAGTCGGACGTATATCTATTATGAATGATCCGGATTGGAATAAGGGGGACTACTACGGTAAAAAACCTCCGGTTAACGGTCTTTCTATTGCCAGGATGATAGGTCATATTACCTATATGAGCGATGACTCCATGAAAGAGAAGTTCGGCAGAAGAACTCAAACAGCGGGTAAGGATGGGAAGAAACTAAATACCGGTTTTGAAGTGGAAAGTTATCTTCGTTACCAGGGCGAAGCCTTTGTAAAAAGGTTTGACGCCAATACGTATATTTGTTTGACCAAAGCGATAGATTTTTTTGACGCAGGAGACAATAAGGAGCTTGTAAAACATTACTACAATTCGGATATTAAGTTCCTTGTTATTTCGTATTCTCATGACTGGATCTATCCCCCGTATCAATCAAAAGAAATTGTAAAGGTTTTGAAATTTGCGCAGGCGGATGTGACTTACTGTGATATTTCAAAAAGTTACGGGCATGATGCTTTTTTAATTCCGCATAAAGAACAGGGGCTTTTGATAAGTAATTTTCTGAATAATAACTATCAAAAATATTCGGGTAAGGCGGCGGTATGACGGAAAATAAATATTTACAGAGGTTGGATTATTCTATAATTTTGAATTTTATAGAAAAGAACTCGAAAGTTCTTGATCTGGGCTGCGGAGACGGTGAGTTGCTTCGTTTGCTGGAACAAAAAGAGGGCGTACAAGGCGTTGGAATAGAAAATGATGAACAGATGATCTACTCCTGCGTAAAAAAAGATGTTACTGTGGAACACGCCGATATTGATGAGGGTCTTCATGATTTTCCGGACAAGTTTTTTGATTATGTGATTATAAATTTTACGCTGCAGGAAACAAAGAAACCGAATAAAGTTATTCATGAGTCCTTAAGGGTGGGAAGGAGAGTTATAGTGTCTTTTCCTAACTTTGCTTATTTAAAAATCAGATTTTGGCTTGCTTTTTTTGGAAAAACCCCAAAGACCGAAGCGCTTCCTTACCGCTGGGATGAGTCTCCAAATCTTCATTATTTTACAATTAAGGATTTTGAATTGTTTTGCAAAGAAGAAGGCATAAAAGTAGAAAAGTCCGTTTGTTTTACCGAAAATAGAATAGTCAGCCTTCTTTCGAACCTGCTGGCAGAAAAAGCCGTATTTCTACTTTCACGGGGAAAGTAGAGAGGGTAGCGCTTTAGATTAAAATGGTCTTGAGATAATTCAGATTAGAGGCCGAAACAATAAAAATACCGACCGGCGGCAACCGGCGGCAGTTGACTCTTTACAAAGCTGCCAATATTTGATAGACTATATCTATGAAAATATATATATTTACGGATATAGAAGGCGTTGGAGGGGTGCATTTGTACAAGGCTCAAACCCGTCCTGACGGTAAGTATTATGATGAGGCCTGTCAGCTTTTAACCAAAGAAATAAACGCGGCTGTTGAAGGCGCTTTTCTCGGCGGTGCTTCAGAAGTCCTTGTCTGTGATTCTCATTATTATGGAGCGAACATAGATCTTGAACTTCTGGATGAAAGGGCGCGCCTGGCCAGGGGGCCGAAGAAAAAAGGTTCGTGGGGATGCGGAATTGACAAGTCGTATGCGGGTGTTGTTTTTATAGGCGCGCATGCGATGGCGGGGACCGAAGATGCGGTTCTGGATCACACTATGTCTTCTATTGAATGGCAAAACCTTTGGTTGAACGGTGAATTATTGGGAGAGATAGGGCTGGGGGCGTATTTTTACGGGGAATTCGGGGTTCCCATGATATTTGTTTCAGGGGATGATAAAGCCTGCAAGGAAGCTAAGAAGCTTATAAAAGGTGTTTATACGGTAGAAACGAAAATTGGCGTCGGAAGAGAAGCAGCTATCTTCCACCCGTTAAAAAAAGTCAGAGAAAATATTACTGAAGGAGTAAGAAAAGCCGTTGAAAATGCCGGCAAGTTTAAACCATTAAAACCGAAATATCCTGTAACTTTTAAATTAGAGTATAAGAGTACTTTTGTGGTGGATGGAATACATCCTGTTCCCGGACGCAGAATTACAGGGCCGAGGACGGTGGAATACAAACCAAAGTCGGTAAGGGATTTTTTAAACTATTTATGAGTCATGTTGTTTTGGCTTGTATCAGTGAAATCCTGTACTGTTCTTTGTCAAATTTTATATCTTTTAAAAAGCATTGTTTTATAATGGTATTTAAATGTGGTTTTATCGTATTTTAACAAACTTTTTGACAAAATGCTGAAAAATACAGCATTTAAAAAATATATTTTAACAAAGGATGGAAGATGTTTAATAAGAGAAGATTTGAAAGAGTTCATACTGAATTTGAGGTGGAATTGTTTTCCCAGACGGGAGTTGCGCTTGGGAAAGGCAAAGCAACAGATATAAGTAGTTCCGGGATGGGCGTAACGCATACCTTGAGTTTTCCTTTTCGGACCGGTACGGAAATATATCTTTCTTTTCAGCTGCCTGATAACGGGGCCGTTTTAAGTAAAATCAGGGGAGAACTAAGGGGTATCGAGAAAATGAAAGACGGTTCTACCTTGCTTAAATTAAGGTTCACGGAAATGAAAGTACTGGATATCATAAAAGAATATATGGAAAAGACGCAGGCCTAAGGAGGCAATTAATGATTCTGGATTTTATTTTTGGAATGTTCTCTAATGACTTGGCGATTGATTTGGGCACGGCGACAACTCTGGTTTACGTCAAGGGAAAAGGTATTGTATTGAATGAACCGTCGCTGGTTGCTTTGGTTAAAGACACCCATGAAATAGTGGCGGTAGGTACGGATGCAAAAAAAATGTTAGGTCGTACTCCCGGAAATATTCTTGCTATCAGACCGATGAAAGACGGAGTAATCGCCGATTTCGAAGTTACGGAAAAAATGCTCAAATATTTTATTAATAAAGTACATAATAAAAGAACTCCTGTAAGACCGATTGTAATTGTAGGCATTCCTTCAGGGGTTACTGAAGTTGAAAAACGAGCGGTAAGAGATTCTGCCGAGCAGGCAGGTGCGAGAGAAGTATTTCTTGTGGAAGAACCGATGGCGGCTGCAATAGGAGCAGGATTGCCGATAGAATCGCCAACCGGTAATATGATTGCGGATATCGGCGGAGGTACCACGGAGATTGCCGTTATTTCGCTTAAAGGTATTGTCTGCAACACATCCGTAAGAGTCGGCGGCGACGAACTTTCCGATGCTATTGCGGCTCACTTGAAAACTGCTTATAATGTCCTTATCGGCGAACGTACGGCTGAAGAAATAAAAATAGAAATCGGTTCAGCCTTCCCTTTAAAAGAAGAGTTGAAGATTAATGTAAGAGGCCGCGACCTGGTTACCGGTTTACCCAGAACGCTGGAAGTAAGTTCTGAAGAGATAAGAGAAGCCATGAAAGAACCGGTTTCTCAAATGATAGAAGCAATAAAAGAAACTCTTGAAAGGACTCCTCCCGAGCTTTCTGCGGATATCGTTGATAAGGGTATTATTCTTGCCGGCGGTACTTCTCAATTAAAAGGCCTTGCCGAAAGGCTGAGATATGAGACCGGTGTTCCTGTCAACATGGCCGATGATCCCGTTACCTGTGTAGTAAGAGGTGTCGGCAGGCTGCTTGAAATTGACGATGGTATGCTCCGTGCAGTCGCGGTTTACGAAAAAGAATATTTTTAAAAACTTTTGAAAGCGAAGTAAAAACATTCAAAATAAAACTTACATAATCAGTGAAATCGAATACAAAATTCCCCTAAATTCTCAATATTGCGAATGTCAATAATGGTACGTTTTCTGTTTCGGATTTCGGTTTTTGACCGTCCTTGACTTTTTACCCGCAAATATAATATAATACTTGAAATTCCCTGAATATTGGGAAAACCTATGCAATAAACGGCTTTTAAAGCGGTTTCTTTAAAGGAGAAAAATGGATATCAAGGTAAACATATTAGAAGAGAAGGACTGTAAAAAAGTATTAAAAATTGAGGTTCCTAGCGACAGAGTGCTGGTTGAGATTGAGAATATGTATTCAAATCTGGAAAAGATTGCCGAGATCCCGGGGTTCAGGGCAGGAAAAGCGCCGCGGGGGCTTATTGAAAAGAATTTCAGGCAGAAGGTTGAAAAAGATGTTCTGGAAAAACTTATTGCAAGTGCTTATCTGAACGCTTTGAAGGTACAGAATATTAATCCTATCGCGTATCCTCAGATTGCTGATGTAAAGTTTGAACCCGGAAAACCTATGGAGTTTACGGCTCATGTAGAAATAAGACCGGAAATAAAATTAAGCAGGTATAAAGGGATAAAGGTAAAAAAAGAGCCGGTGAAAGTTAAGAAAGAAGATATTGAAAAGTCGCTTAATTACATGAGAGAAAAGCAGGCGGATTTTGCTCCTGTGGAAGGGCGCGCTGTTAAGGAAGGCGATTTCGTAATGATTGATTTTCAGGGTGCGGCTGAAGGGGTTTCTGCCGACAAATTAAAAGCCGCCGATTATTTCTGCGAGGTGGGTTCAAAAAAAATATTTCCTGAAGTTGAAGCGGCTCTTATCGGCGCCAGTGTCAATGATGTTAAAGACGTCCTTGTCGAATATAAAGCGGATTTTCCGGGCAAGGACTTGGCGGGAAAGAAAGTCATGTTTAAAGTCACCGTTAAAGGAATTAAAGAAAAGAAACTTCC
>JAZDIO010000200.1:0-2727 GCA_043804965.1 Candidatus Firestoneibacteriota bacterium
GGTAAAATAATTGAGCATCTCCTCTATCCTTACCGCATCCTGAGGAGGCATCATATTGGAATTTAAAAATCTGCGTATGTTGGAATAGGATGCAGTATCAACATCAATAGAAAATGTTGAAAGAGGGTTTTCGATCGCCTCCAGAAAATCATTATCATAGATACGGCTGTATTGTTCGGTGTTAAATTCTCCAGTAAACATTCCAGGTGACCAAAGATAACCCTCTGCCATAGAAACTGCGCTCCCAGAAATCGCTTGCGCCGAAATACTATCACTATAATTAAGAACCCTCGCTTTTTCCGTTGCGACTCCAGCAGTCATCTTAGCAATCACTGATTCTTCATCTTTTTTTCCTAAATAATAAGGGTCATACCTGCTTTTCAGGGAAGATATCTTTTCATCTCCGATTTGATCAACGGCGGTTCGTAATGTTCCTTGCATCCCTCTTTTTAAGTAAACTTTCCCGACAACCAGAAACATCAACACCGCGGCAATTACAGTTGAAGGAACTAAAATCCAGACTGGTTTTCTTTTCATTTTAACCTCACCTCTCTCTAATTCCTCAAGGACCAGTTTATTCCTTACTTTATTCTCAAAATCAGAGCTAAGGCCTGGCACTTGCCATGTTCTCATCTTTTCAGAAAGTGTACGCAGCTGTAATAACTCCAGCCTGCACCTCTCGCACCTTACCAGATGCTTTTCTAGCTTTGCTTTTTTTCTTTCTGAAAGCTGGTTGTCAATGTAGCTGCTTAATTCTTTAATTACATGGCGATTAAACATCTGAACCTCCCTTGTATTCACCTATATAGGGAAGAAGTTTTTTCTTTAAATTCTGCCTTGCTCTGTAAATAAGGCTCTTGACTGTCGCTTGAGTTTTTTTTAAAATTCTTCCTACTTCCTTGTAATCAAGGTTTTCATATTCCCTTAAAACTAATGCCTCTTTCTGGAGAAAAGGAAGGCATTGAATGCATTCTTTGATCTTTACGCTAAGATCATTTTCTGCTGCAATTTCCTGCGGAGAAGGTTCGGGGCTTTCAAACTCAATAAGTTCTTCGGGGTCATCCTGTTTGCGCGGCCAGCTAACCAGCCATTTTCTCTTGCGCAACCTGCTGATACCGAGATTATGAGCGATAGTGAAAATCCAGGTGCTAAATTTTCCGATAGGTAGGTATGAGCTGCGGAATTCGTGCACCTTCAGGAAAACTTCCTGAGCAATATCTTCCGCCTCGCTGCAATTGTTGCTTATCCGGAAAACAAAGCGATAAACCGGATTCTTATAGCGTAACAGCAACTCATTCATTGCCTGCATATCCCCCTTCTGGTAACTCAACATCAGCTCTTCATCCCGCACCTGTTGCATCTTTCTAAAGCCCTTCCCTTTCTCCTGTATATTAAACGCAGAGGGGTAAGAAAAGTTACAAGTTCTTTTTAAAAAGGGGCCACCCTTGACTTTGAAAATGAGGGTGTCCCCCGATTAGCAAACAGGGTGTCTTTATATTTTGATTTGCAACCTGAATTCCGTATAATAACCGTCTTTGATACTAACTTTACCTAAGCTGTCGCGGTATTTTAAATAGCGGTTGAATATGCCGCCGATTGTAAATGAAGTTTGGATGAATTCATTGATCTTATACTTTACTCCTGTGCCTAGATGTAATTCCCGGTAGCGTAGTATGGCACTGTCTGAATTATCTTTTTTTACTTCATACTCTGCAAAAGAACTTCCGCCTTCAACGAAGAGAGTAGCTTTTTTATCAAGTTTGTAAGAGATATTCGGCCTTTCGGGCACAAGCCTAAACGTCAACTGATCATTCGGCCTATAGATTAAGCCTAAGATAGGATAAAACGGCGTCTCGAAATCAGGGCAGACTGCTATACCGGCTAAAAATGTCCATTTTTCATCGGGAATATAAATTAAAAATGAACGCACCGGCAGACGAAAGTCCGATGAGCTAAAATCCCAGTCGTCGCCGTAAAGAGAAGGACTTAAGCCAAAACGGATATAGGTATCATTAATCCCGAAAAAAGTAAGTGTCGCTTCAATACCTGTGCGTAAACTTACCAAATGCGAAGGTAATCCTACGGCGGTTGAATTTTCAATGCCGATAAATCCGTGCCCCAAAGAAAATTTCAACGGCAGTTTATCAAAAGCCATGAATTCATTGGAATACTCGCTGTCTGCCTCAATTATTGTTATCTCACCGGGCTGCGCTTCAACTTCCTGCTCAGGAACATAACGCAGAAAAGAATCTATAACCTGCCCTTCCGGCTCATAAGCGCGAGCAGCCGTTAAACAATAACCAGAAATAAATAGTAAAATAAGAAAGATGAGAAAGATTCGAAAAAAACCTCTTAACATAATCGCTTCTTTAATAAGAATACCTTAGAAGCGGGGCCTGTCATGGGAGGTTTCTCGCCGCACCACGCGGCTTAAAAATCCTCCCATGCCACCCGCTTCTAAATTACCTTTTTTAAAATTGCTTCTTCCGTATACTTAATTATATCATTCATCATATCCACACACTCGGTTGGATACATGCCGGTAGCTGTCTCGGCTGAAAGCATCACATAATCAGTTCCGTCGATAATGGCGTTGGCGATATCGGTAACTTCGGCCCTGCTCGGCCGGATATTATCCACCATGCTCTCAAGCATCTGTGTGGCAGTGATCACGAATTTTTTCTTTTTATTGCACTTTCTGATGATCTGCTTCTGCACAATCGGCGT
>JAZDIO010000201.1:0-24232 GCA_043804965.1 Candidatus Firestoneibacteriota bacterium
AGTCCAATGTAGCTATTAAAACAAAAAACATTCTACGTCCCTTGAGATTTTTGTAACATGGTAATGTATACTCAAGTCTCCATTTTTTTAAACAATGAGTAGAGTAATTATAATATATGTATGTATGTCAAGTATTATTCAGTTATGTTAAAACAATAAAATACGTAGAATTGAGATCAGAAATTCCTCATGAATATAAAACCGGATAACATTGGGTAGTTGCTTGATTTAGTCCGTTCCGGAGAAAGCAAGCATTTTAGGCCTCATAAAATGAGGCAACTACAAAAAATGTCTGTTATGAGGAATATTACGTGTCTTCTAATACAAAAGCAGGTATTAGATATTTTCCCTCTTTGCCGATCTTGACAGGGCCGACATATTTGCATCGGGCGTGCCATAAGGAACGTCGCATCCGGAGCTCAGTATCCACGGCGCACCGTTTGTTTGACACAGAAGCTCTAAGCTTTTTTCTTCAACTTCTTTTTCGGCAGCTTTTAAAAGCCAGGCCGGCTCAAGATTGCCGCGTAAGCCTAAAGGTTTCCCTGCGTTTTTATTCATCTCAAGTATCGTTTTTAAATCAGTTTTTGCATCGATATCGGCGGCATCAACGCCTATATTCAAGATAGTATCGAATATCGGGGCTATATTACCGCAGATATGAATTATCGCGGCTTCCAGCCCGGCAGTGTGAACCCTTTGCATGAGTTTTTTATGAAGAGGAGCTATCATCTCTTTGTAAAAATCCGGAGAAATAAAGTCAGGACTGCAAAGCGCCTCTCCAAAAGCAATAACCTTTACACCTGCAGCCTTGATCAGGGCCTCCGCAAAATTGAAGCTTATCTCCGTACAAAACTCAAGCAGTTCCTTCACAAAATCGGGATTATCATAGCCATCCAGCATAAGAGGCTCTATACCTCTTAATTGCCCCGCTATGACAAACGGCCCTCTTACGGTCGCAACAACGATTGCTTTATCCCTTATGTTTTTCTGAATTTTATTTACAGCTTCGAGAAAGACGGGCATCCTGCCGGAATTATACCCGTCGGGAATTTTTAACCGTTTCAAATTTGAAATATCTTCAAGCAAATATTCCGTCACGGCCGGAAGGCCTTTTTCAGACTGAGCTGTCTTTGCGCCCAGAGCTTCCGCTTCCATTCCTACCCCGAGCGTAAGCTGGACACCGTCAAAATTAAACTTATTGTAGGCCCAGAGCATTGCTTCCGCCAGTTTATCCGCATCGGAGGCAAATTCTTTCATTGATATACCGGAACCCAAAGAAGCCGCTGTATGATAAATAGGCAGTACCGGTGTAAAACCAGGAACCTTCCTGCCTTTGAAGGTATCCAGCACTTGAGATGGATTTGCCATAGGGGTTCCGCCTTTCTTTGAGTTTTTAATTTTAACTATTAAAATAATCCCTAGCCGTCCGCTGAAAGTCTAAGCAAAGAAACAGTTGAGAAGCAGGGCCTTTAATGATATTAACCGATTTCCTGCCAGGATTCAAGAATTAAAGGGAGAAACATCTCCGGGTTAACAGCCGGTTTTTTTTTGACATAATGTCATAAACGCTCGTTTTTTTATTCCGACTTGAGCGCTTCTATCAAATTTCCTTTAAGTGAATAATAGGCCGCAACCGCACAGGAACTAAGGCCTAAAAGGAGCATCCCAAGCAGAGTTATTACCGGTAAAGTAAAATCCAGGCGCTTATGCATCTTCATTATATACGGTAAAGAAACGGCAAAAGAAGCCAGAAAACCAATAAAAAGGCCGATTACCAGTAATAATCCGTTTTCAAGCATAACTTGCCGTACAAGAAGGCTCTTTTTAAAACCGAGGGCAGACTGCAAAGCAAACTCCTGCCTCCTTTCATACACATTCTGAAGAAGCACCGCAATTATTCCAAAAGTACCGAGGAGAAATCCGAGGCCCCCCAGTATCTGAAAGGTAAAGAGATATATATTCTGAACATTGGCAAACGCCGATAGAAGTTCAGAGGTTTTTGCAACGGTATAACCCGCCCCTCCAAGTTCTCTTCTAAGCGCCGTTAAGACCTCCTCTTCCCTCCCCTCTTTAGTCCTTATTAAAAAATAATTATATCCGCCGTTACTGCCGTATATCTTGATAAAGTTTTCCTCCGAGATCAAAAGCACGTCAGCAAAGATGCTTCCGGACAGAGCACCGCTCACTTTCACGCTATATTTGCCGTTAAGAAGTATTTCCTCGCCTATTTTCTTATGCAGTATCCATTCCAGGCTGTTCGCATCGGCATAAACCGGCAGCGCACCGTTTTTGTATTGAGCCTTGAGCCCTGCCCAGGGAGTTTCCCCCGGTTTCAGCTTTTCATAAGAAGAAAAAGCAAACCCCCGCTCATTTATTATCTCCTCAGGAATGCCGAGAACTCTCGGCTGTCCCGGCTGATTTATATTCAGGCAGCTGATATTATCGCCTTCCCTGCTCTGACGGCAGCCTGTAAATACAACATCCTTCCATACCGGAGAATCAAAAGAAACAAAACTGTTCTTTTTTCTGCCTTGAGGAGTATTGAGGCTGCCAAAAACCGGCACAGACGACTTCGCAATCAGATTATACCCTCCGGACCCGGAATTTTTATCCAGGGTGTTAAAAATAAAGGATTCAGGCCTGTTTAGCGCTGTCATAATGATTATAAAAGCGGCGGCGGCAAAAAGCACCGCGGTAAAATAACTTCTTTTTCCGGAATAAAATACAGACCGCAGGGCAAGAGAAATAAAGCCCTTTACTTTGGGTCCCGGGGCGATTTTTCCCGGAGCAAATACTTTTTTTGCCAGCAAAGCTCTGATATTGACTTTTTTGAACATTAAAACTCCCCACAATATAGAAAGCAGCGAGAGCAGGCTGCCGGATATCAGGCCTGTTAAAATATCCGCCCTTTCAAGGTAAAGCTTGAAGCTGGAACTCTCTCCAAGAAGCGGTTTTAAAAAACCCAATACAAAACCGGCATAATACACGCTTAGGGGCAGGGAAATCAGGCATCCTAAAAGAATAATTAAGCCTCCTTCCAGCATATAAACAGCAAAAAGAGTATTTAGCTTAAAGCCGGAGGCCAGAAGTATTCCCGCCTGCGGACCCCTGGCTTCAAGAAAGATCCGGAACAAGAATGCGGTCAGCCACAGCGCCGAAAGGACAATGATAAAACTGAGAGCTGCAAAGAGCAGGGAATAATCAGTGGAGCCCTGCGCGGCTTTCAGGGCTTCCTCCCTTAAATGAAGGACCCTGAAGCCTGAATCAGAATAATCGTAATGTTTTAAAAAAACTTTTTTAAAAACTTGAATATCAATTTTTTTCGCGTCAGAAATCCTTATAGACGTAACTCCAAAATACTGCGGCGGCCAGAAAGATTTCGCGGTTTCCAGTGAAATCAGAGCTTTGGGAACAGTTTTGTAATTATTCCAGTAAATCTCGTCTTTGTTCCGGATCCTGCTCATATCCACAGGAAAAGGAGATTTCCAGGCGGAGATACTTTTTGAATCTGTCATCCCCTCTAAAAAGGGAGCCTCCACAAGCTCCGCAAGCGCCTCAGTTTTAAGAATATCCTTAACCTTAAATATTTTAGACTTGGTAATATACTGCCCGTCAGGAGCCAGTTCGAAGTACTCCGCTTTCAAGGTACTGCCTTTTTCCGATCCGGTATCTTCAGCCATCCAGTCACTTAAAATTATTTCATCTTTTCCTAAGCCCTCCAAACCTCCGACGACAGAGTAGGGAGAGGCGCCGTTGACATTGTTAAAAATATATACCGAGGTAAGGGCGCATTCCGATTTCAACCGGTCAGCCGCCTGTACTGCGGCTTTAATAACCCCGGGACTCAGGGTAAAATTACCGCTTTCAAGAGTAATCCTCTTCTTTTTAATATTCAGCTTTAGCCCGAGATCCGCAAGGGACAGAACTTCTTTCAGCCGTTCTTCCCAATACGAAAGAGAACCGGATTTAAGGAGAAACACCGTATTTATCAACTCTTTCTTTTTTAATTCTTTCTGAAGGAAGTCCAGAGAGATGTAAATATTACGGGGGTTTGCAGTCTCGCTTTTTAAATTAAAACTGCCGGCTTTCTTATCAGGTATAGCGCCAATCACTTTTACGGAAAAAGACTGAATATTGTCAAAAAGTTCTTTCTGCCCAAACAGTGTTTCCACCGGCGCGGCTGCGCCGGCTTTTCTTGTCTTGATAACGAGGAAATCGCCTGTTTTAACCTTAAGTTCCCGAAGGAGAATCTCACTTAAGTACACTTCCCTGCCTTCAGGGGGTATTACCTCCGAGCCTATTCCATATTTAAACCCGCCGCCCTCCATTCCAAGCAGATTAACGTCCGGAACAATAATCCCGTTTATTGGTTCCGTTACCGCAGCAAAAAGAATCAGAGCAGGCTGGGTAATATTTTCACTGCCGGGGTTCTTCCTTAAAGCATAGGCAAGCTCTTTAGTAAAAAATCCGTCCGACTGCACCACAGCCTCTACATTCGAAAGACGGGTAACCGCAATATCCCGGAGGTTATTCTTAACGGATTTTCCAACCAGGAAAGAGCCGGTAAGCGCCGCAATAGCAACAGCTGTTCCGGCAGAAATTGCCAAAGCAGCCTTCCAGTAATATTTTAAGCTATGAAATGCAAGTTTGAAGATATTCAAGTCCCGGCCTTTTTCAGCAATCCGTTTTCAAGACGGTAAACCATCTCAAATTTATCCGCGAGCTGTTGGTTGTGCGTAACCATTATTACAATAATTTTTTCCAGTGCAGCAAGTTTTAAAAACATATCCGCCGTTTTTCTCCCGTTTTCGGCATCCAGGCTGCCTGTCGGTTCATCACAGAGAAGAAGTTTCGGAGAATTTAACATAGCTCTGGCAATCGCAACTCTTTGTTTTTCTCCTCCGGAAAGCCTGGCAGGAAAAGAACCTGCCAGAGAAGATAATCCAAGCTTTGAAAGAAGCTCTTGGGCTCTTCTTTGAAGCTGGCGCCCTCTTCCTTCCGGTATAGACGGCAAAAGCACATTTTCAAGCGCAGTGCATTGCGGCAGAAGAAAGTGTTCCTGAAATATAAAGCCTGCGGATTTATTGCGGTAACTATAAAGCTCAGACCCTTTCAAACCGGAGATATTTATACCATCAAGAATAATTTCCCCGCTGTCAGAATCTTCAAGCCGCCCCAGTATGCTTAAAAGCGTACTTTTCCCCGAGCCCGAAGGCCCGGTTATAGCGACAGTATCTTTCGGAACAGCATTAAAGGATATTTTTTTAAGAACTTTCAACTCCCCCGCCTCGCTTTTATAAGTTTTGCTAATTCCATTAACCTGCAAACCGCTCTCTATTGTTAACATAATTTACACCCTCCGCGTAATCCCTGTTATTATACATCATTATACAATAATACCTTCCTTTTTGGTATATTTCAGAAGACCACCTGTCCTTGAGGGACAGTCCCTCAGGGACTGTCACACTTTTAGGATGGCTGAGGCTATTGCCAATGACTACCTAAAGTAGAAAAAGTGACCAATTACTAATGAATGGCCACTTTTCCAAGTATTAAAACAGTTTTCTTAGATTACAGAGAACTGTTTTAATGTATTTTAATTTTCTTTGTATTTACAACTCTACTTGTATTTGTAACGCTAACTGTAAACGTATTTGTATCCACATCCTCTTCTTTCACTGACAAAACATACTTATCCCCTTTGAGGCTGTAAACGAATTCCTTCCCGGTCATGCTATCTACCGGAAACGCTCTCCCTGTTTTTTTGGACAATTCGGACAAAGACTGAGGATAACTGCCGTAAGACTGTTTGTACTGTTCAAGCATTATGATAATCGCCATCCTCCGGACTTCGTTAACATTCAAAAATACCTGCTTATCTATATTCTCCATATTCACAAAAACAAAGTCTCTACGCAGAAAATACCATGGCGCTTTTGTGTTAGACAAACCGACAATATCGTTAACTTTATTGAACGTTTCTTTTTTTGAATTAACAATAAGTTGTGTAAATATATCGTTTAAGAATTTTCTTTCCATATAATTTATTGGTCTAAATAAATAACTGAAATCTAATTTGAGAATGAATCTGATAACACCCCCAATGCGCCCGAAGGCCTCCGGCTGCATCAAAATGAGATCGTAATTTTTAGGATCCGCTATAACCTGAGTCGACGCCCTTTCCACATTTAAAGCCGACGTAAATGACTCTCTGATGTTTTTCTCGTTTTTCTCCAGTATATTCAGCATTAATTCGCATTGTTTCTGATCAAGCTTACCATCCAAGGCAATATTTTCTATGAATTTAAAAGGAAGAACCACAAGACCCGAACCAACCATCGAATCTAACAGATTCCCGTCATTTCTCAAGTTGAGTATCTCATTTAAATAGAAGTATTTTTCCAGATCGGATACTGCTTTGTCGGTATTTTTTTCATAACACTCCACGGCTATTTTGATATCCATAATCTCGAACATATCTCTTATAAAAAGCAATTCAGGCGAGATGGATGCTATCGGGTTCTTCTGGTCTTTTTCAAGGTAATATCCTTTGCAACCAGTAAGTTCATAAAAAACTTCGATAATCTTGGCATTCTTTTTTAAATAATTTTTCAATATTTCATAATTTTTCGCATTAATATTCCATCCCCAAAAACGCCCTACTTCTATTGATTCCTCTTCCGAAATTAGAGGATTGGCAGCAATCCTGCCCTTGCTTGTAATTCCTTTCCATGATGTTCCCTCAGGCCAAAAATCGTCATATTTTTTCATATGTTCCGCAATATTATCTTCCGGAGAAAGATTTTTATTCTTTCCACTTAAAACAATTTCTTCAAGGTTGACAGGAAGTCCCAACTCCTTTATCTTTTTTAAGCCGAACTCGTAATTTTTCATTGTTATAAAAACCAATACGGTGTGGGTAAGGAAAATTGACAGGAAAATCACAGTGAAAATCATAAGTATCTTTCTTCTTGTTCTAGGCGGCTTCATTTTTACATACCTGAATATTTCATACGCAATAAACAGACCTAGCAATGTAATCATAATATAAATTAATATATCCTGTTTCATACAGCCTCCTTACCCTCTGGGTTTTAAAAAGTTGTTTAAAATATCCTTAACATCGGGCGAGGTTATACCGGAATTAATTCCAGACATGGCGATAATTTCCATTTTGCATTCCATATCCCCGCAGGTGTGGTATTCCTTTATCATAAAACTTTCGTGCGAGCTGTTCATATAAACATTCGCAGCAAATAACAACACAAATACCGCGGCTGCAGTTGCCCAAAAAATCCGGATGAAACTTATATTGTCCAGCAAAGTATCCTTTTGGACCCTTTCCCTTACCTGTAACAGTATTTTTATCTTTAAGGCAGGATCAGGTTTTTTTAATCTTATTTTATCCAGTTGTTTTTCCATAAAGCCCCCTAAACATCTATTATTTTTCTTAAATTATCCAAAGCGTATCTATTTTGCTGGCTGCCGTATTTGGCGGAATATCCATAGCTTCAGCTATCTCTTCAAATGTAAAACCTCTGTAGAATTTCATTATTACAACACTGCGCTGATCATCAGGAAGTTTTAAAACAGCTTTTTCTATTTCCAAAGCCTCTTCATTATTTACCGTTTTACCGGCAGGTTCAAACAGCAGCTCATCAAGGCTTTCATCATTACGCCTGTTCTTTCCTGCCTTCACATAATTAATAGCTTCATTTCTGGCAGCCGTGAAAAGATATTTTCTCGGTTCTTTTATTAATAATACTTTTTCTTTTATATCCGCAATATTCAAAAATACATTCTGTAGGACTTCCTCAGCATCAGGTTTTGACCTGAGTTTTGTCAAAAGGAAATAGTATATGTTTTCAGCATAAGCATTGTACATGTCCTCTATCCGCCCTATAATTTGCTCTTTTTCAGTCATTTACCCTTCCGTTAAATAAGACAATATAAAAATACAAATTTGTCTGCTGGATGTACAAATAATTTCAATTCTTAATAGAGACTGTGTCACAATTAGAAAAATATATTTTACCACACAACAAGTTGTAGTCGCTCGATTTATCGAGCCTATATATTGTGGCTGTAAAGCTAAAATTTGAATTGCGACACAGTCTCAATACATCATTATACAATAATACCTTCCTTTTTGGTATATTTCAGAAGACCACCTGTCCTCGAGGGACAGTCCCTCAGGGACTGTCCCACTTTTAAGAATTATTGAAATTATAAGCAAAATAATGGTATTATTGTCATGTTCTATTCATCCTAACAGGAGGATTCAAATGATAAAAAGTATTTTTATTTCAATGTTGTTTGCGACATTTGTACTTTTTTCGGCCTGCAGGGCTGAAACAGCGTACTGGCCCGCATTCAACGGCGCAAATCACGACAATATTTCCACCGACAAAGGTTTGTTAAAAAGCTGGCCGGAGGGCGGACCAAAACTCCTCTGGAGTTTCGACAAATGCGGAAAGGGTTACGCCTCGGTCTCAGTAGCAGACAACATGATTTTTACCGCAGGCGACATAAAAAGCAAGACTCTGATTACCGCTTTTGACCTGACGGGTAAAATGCTTTGGCAGTCCGAAAACGGAAAATCCTGGACAGGAAATTATCCCGGCGCAAGAAGCACTCCGGTTTACAGCGACGGCCTGGTTTACCAGATAAACGGCGTCGGACAACTCGGAGCTTTTGACGCCAAAACAGGGGAAGAAAAATGGAGTTTTAACTTTAAGGATACCGAAGTAAAAGGCGCGGCCGGCAGCTGGGGTTACGCAGAGTCAGTCACAATAGACGGCAGCAATTTAATTTGCATGCCCGGCGGCTCTCAAGTACTTTGCGTCGCGCTTGACAAAAAAACAGGAAAACAGGTGTGGGAGACAGAAAGCATCAAAGACAACGCCTCCTACTGTTCCGGAATAATAGTAACCCATAAAGGTAAAAAAATGCTTTTGACCATGAGCGCAAAATACGCAGTCGGGATAGATCCGAAAGACGGAAAACTCCTTTGGAAATTCCATTACCCCACTTCTTGCGATGTCCACGCAACAACTCCTGTTTACAAAGACGGTCTGATTTATATTACAAGCGGTTATGGCACTGAGGATAAAGCAATAAAAATCAGCAGTTATGGAGATTCTGCAGAAGAGGTCTGGTCGGAGAAGAACATAGACAACCATCACGGCGGTGTGGTCATGCAAGACGGGTACATTTACGGCGCCGGAGACAGATACAAAGGCTGGCACTGTATAGATATGAAGACCGGTGATGAATTATGGAAAGCAAACGGCGTCGGTAAAGGATCTGTAACTTACGCGGACGGCATGCTCTACTGCTACAGCGAAAAAGGCCAGGTCGCTCTGGTTGAAGCCACCGCAAAAGGTTACAAAAAAATGGGGAATTTCGGCTTAAAAGCAAAGGCGGCGATCCCTGCTGGAACCATCCGGTAGTTATCGGAGGAAGGCTGTACCTGCGTCATGAGAATGATCTTTTTGTCTACGATGTAAAGGGAAGGTAATATGAAACTCTCTGCTAAAATCCTTCTTCTTTTATTCTTTTCCTTCGGGGAATAAGATAATACACAAGGGCTCCTATAATATTAGCAAGAAGAAGCACCATAAACCATTTATATCTTTCAAAACCTTCCATTTTCGAAATACAATCTTTAATCATTAAAGCCCAGAAACTTATTGCAAAAGCTGCAAAAGAAATACCGAGTATTATTTTAATAAAGGTCATTGCGTTTATATTTCCCATAAAAATCTCCTTTTTCTAAGTTTAGGAACATAAACATTCTATTATATTCTACCGCATATTTCAATTATTAAATAGCGGGGAGTTTTTCCCGAAAATTCGAAGTAGAAAACGTATCGTTTTTGACATATCTTAATTAAGGTTTCAGGGGGTTTTCCATATAGACTTTATGGACATTAAAACCTTATAGACTTTTACTTATCGCTCCTGTCGGGCATTTTTCTGCACACTCTTCGGCTGTTTTTTGCATTACTTTATTGATTTTTTTATTAAAAGGTACGTCTATCTTTGCGTTAAAGCCCCTGTTAATATAAGTAAATCCCGATATTTCCTTGTTTTTTTTGCTTATCTCTACGCATATACCGCACATTATGCACTTTCCTGACTCATAGACAACTCCTGTTTTTTTAATATCTCTGGTAAAACCGCGTTTTTGACCTTTAAAGGCGCCAATATCTGCGTCATATTCTATGGAATATTTTTTCAAGAGGCAGGTTTCCTCTTTTCTGCAAGCACACCTCAAACAACGCTTCGACTCTTCAAAAACTTCTCCTGTAAGAAAAGGAATCCGCTCTTCCCCGGAATTTTCCTTTGAAATTGTCGTATCAACCTGGTCCTTTAAGAACCTTTCGGACTCAGAAGCTCCCTGAGTTAATATTTCAAGTTCTTCCTGGGATACCTTCCCCATCTTTACCGAGAAAGGCTTTTTTTCCGGCTCCAGAGGCAGGCCTTTTAAATATTTATCTATTGTTACGGCAACAAAGCGCCCTATGGCCGAAGCTCTTACCGCCAGCTTTGTTTTTTCTCCGGCAAAGACACCCTTAATATTAGTTTCATACGCAGGCCCGCTTACCCGCACACCCGAAGAATCAACCGCAAGCCCTTCTTTTCTGAACACCTCAAGCACTTCACTGTTCCAGCCGGCAGCGAGAAATACCGCATCAAAACTTTCCCTCACTTCCTTAAGTCCGATATCCCTGCCAAGTTCTGTCTTTAACTTGACTGCTACTCCAAGCTTTAGAATCTGTCCTATCTCTTTATCAAGAACTTCCTCCGGTAACCGTTCTTTTTTTACTCCAGAGCGCAAACCGCCGCCAAGTTTTTCATTTTTCTCAAATACTGTAACTTCATGCCCGAATTGCTTCAAATAGTACGCCGCGGTAAGCCCTGCCGCACCTCCGCCGATAACAGCAACTCTCTTGCCGGTGCTTTTTGCAACAGACGGCAAATAGGGGTCAGGAGACAACAGATCGAAATCCGCCGCATACCTCTTTAAGTGGCATATCGCAACCGGCGAATCCTTATCATTTCTTCTGCATACCTTCTCGCAAATTTCAGGGCATATCCTGCCCAAAACCGCAGGTAAAGCAACACTTTTCTTAATGGTAATAATGGCCGCTTTATTATCCCCTCTGCACAATTCGCCTATGAATTTCGGGATATTTATATGAGCGGGACACCCCATATGGCAGGGACCGAGACAATCCCCGGTATGATCCGAAAGAAGAAGTTCTAACGCTTTCTTTCTGGCCTCTCTTACCCTGATTGAATCGGTTATTATGACCATCCCCTCTTTTGCTTTCGTTGCACAGGCCGGCAGCAGGTTTGCTTTACCTTCAACTTCCACAGCGCAGATAAAACAGGAAGTAAGAGCCCCGGTCTCTTTCAAATAACACATCGTGGGAATGGAAATACCATTTTCTGAAGCACACTCAAGAATCGTGCAGCCCTCTTTAAATTCATATGTCTTGCCGTTTATTTTAACTTGTGACATCAATCGCCTCGGACAGGCATACCGCCCTGCAGGAATCACACTTGATGCATTTTTCCTGATTTACTTCGTGTTTCTCAAACGGTTTTGCTGAAAGGGCCTCCGACGGACAAACCTGAGCGCAAAGGGTACAGCCGATGCATTTATCATTTACGGAATATTTAATAAGCTCTTTGCACTTTTTCGCCGGACATTTCCGTTCCGTATGAGCAATATACTCTTCCTTGAAATATTTTATCGCAGTTAATACCGGGTTCGGAGCCGTTTTCCCGAGCCCGCATAAACTTCCGGTTTTAACCGAGCGTCCAAGCTCTTCCAGTTTATCTATATCGGCAAGTTTTCCCTCGCCTTTACACAGTTTCGTAAGAATTTCAAGCATCCTCTTTGTGCCTATCCGGCAGAAAGTACATTTACCGCAGGATTGACTTTGAGTAAACTCCAGAAAGAACCTTGCAAAGTCTACCATACAGTCCGTATCATCGAGAACCACCAAACCGCCAGAACCCATGATAGAGCCGGTATTTGTGATTTCTTCAAAATCTATAGGCAAATCAGCAATATTTGAAGGAATACATCCGCCTGAAGGACCTCCTATCTGAACCGCCTTAAATTTTCTGCCCTTTTTAACGCCGCCGCCTATTCCTTCGACAACCTCACGGATAGAAATACCCAGAGGCACTTCAATAAGCCCGCCTCTTTCCACCTTGCCGGCAAGCGCGAATACTTTCGTTCCACAACTACTTTTCGTTCCTATACGGGAGTATACCGTCGAACCATTATTTATGATCCAGGGAACAGAGGCATAGGTCTCGACATTGTTAATATTTGTAGGGCAGCCGAACAAACCTTTCTCTGCCGGATAGGGAGGCCTGAAGTTCGGCATCCCCCGCCTTCCTTCAATAGAGGCCATCAAAGCAGTCTCCTCCCCGCCAATAAACGCACCCGCTCCTCTGAACATGTGAATCTTTAGAGAAAAACCGGAGCCCAGGATGTTCTTACCCAAAAATCCTGCTTTCTCGCATTCACCGACAGCTTTCTCAATATTATCTAAGGCCAGAGGATATTCATCCCTTATATAAAAATAACCTTCATCTATTCCCAGCGCAAACGCGGCAATAATAAGTCCTTCAAGCACCCTGTAGGGGTGGGATTCCAGGAGCATCCGGTCCATAAAAGCACCCGGATCCCCTTCATCGCCGTTACATATAATATATTTTTTCCCGGCAGGAGCTTGCTTTACTGTTTCCCATTTGATCCCTGAAGGAAAACCTGCTCCGCCGCGCCCCCGAAGCCCGGAATTTTTTATTTCTTCTATTATCTCCTCAGGTTTCATGTTTTTAATAACTTTTAAAAGAGCCTTAAAACCGCCCTTTGCTCTGTATTCATTTATATCAAGCGGATTTATTTCTCCGGAGTTTTCAAGAACTATCCTTCTCTGGGGCGCCAGGAACGCGCTCGCCCCTCCCTCCTCAAGTTTCACTGAATTCGCGTGAGACGGACCGTCATAATAACCGAAGGAAATCAGATCAAGGCCTCTTTTAACCGTATTTATAAGCTTTTTTAGTGTAGCCGCAGGTTTTAAATGTTTATCGCATATCAGCTTTACCTCGTCAGTATTTACTCCCACATAATATACCGGTTTCCCGTCTGAACCGGCAACTTCAACAAAAGGAGTGCTGTGGCACATACCGGTACAACCGACTCTTTTTGTAACAGCCTCCAGGCTGTTTTCAAATATATATTTATCAAAAGCATTTTTGACATCCCTGCTTCCCCCGGCAACACAGCAGGAACCAAGACCTATTTTAATGACCGCCTTGCTGTCAGGCAGCTTATTTTCCTCTTCCGGTTTATTTTTTTTCGAACCTTCAGCTTTTGTCCATAAAAACAGGTTTATCATCTCCGGTACAAAGCGGCTGGTTACTTTGCCATAGGTCATTTCATCAATTTTCACCACCGGAGCCAAGGTACAGCAGCCAAAGCAGGCGGCCTTTTCCACCGTAAACATTCTGTTTATATCCGTGTCCTCCCCATCGTTTAACTTTAGATAACGGCGGACAGAATCCGTAATATATTCCGCCCCTTTTACATGACACGCCGTACCGTGGCAGACTCTTATAATATGTTTCCCCGCCGGTTTATGCCTGAACTGCGTGTAGAAAGTCGCCACACTTGTAAGTTCTGCCTGAGATATCTCCGTAATCTCGCATATTCTAAGAAGCGCTTCCTCCGGCAAATATTTAAAGTGCTTCTGCACCTTCTGCAGTATCGGAAGAAGGAAAGAAGCTTCCCTCCCTGTTTCCAAAACTATCCTTTCTACGACAGAAAGGTCTATGTTTTCTCTATCAATATTCTGCATTATTTGCTGCTCTCTTTTCCTAAGCAAAGTAAACTCTTGTCTGTCCTTATATATATACTTCCGCCGTATAAAGCCATCGATGCAGAAAGTTTTTCTCCAATATCTATTGTATTTACAAGCTTTCCATCAAGATCAAATATATATACTTTTCCTTTTTGGGACGGTATAAATACTAAATCATCAGCCGCTACCGGTGCAGCCCAAAAATCATCTTCTAATTTGTACTGCCATAGTATTTTGCCTGTTTCGGTTTCATGACAGACAACAAGTCCGTTCATGGCAACTATTAATTTTGAACGAACAGCCACCGGAGCATTTATAGACTGGCTCTCTTCCTCATGCTGCCATACAATATTCGTCTTGGTAACATCTCCCTCACCTCCGGGTGTTAGAGCAAAGACAGTTGTTTGAGAGCCGACACTCAACGCATATACTTTTCCGTCAGCATATGCCGGCGAGGTGGAAACATCGCCGGAAAGACAATCAACCCTCCAGAGTTCCTTTCCTGTTGCCGGTTCATAACTTATTACCCAGGAATTACCGGTAGTTATGAGTTCTTTCCTTCCTTTATAGTCAATTATTATCGGAGTACCCCAGGAGGGCCCTTCGGGTCTCTTCGTCTCCCAGACAATTTCTCCAGTGCTTTTATTTACGGCATACAGTTTTGACGCTCCCTCCCCGCTCTGATCCACCTGCAGAAGTATTTTATCCTCAAAAAGTACGGGCGAGGATGAAAGCCCGTAGGTATTTTCCGGCTGGCCAAAGAATTTCATCCATTTCTGTTTCCCGTTAAAATCAAAACAAACCAGCTGGTTGGTCGCAAAATAGGCATAGACATACTCGCCGTCAGTTACCGGAGTCGGAGAAGCATAACCGGCCCCGCCGGCTTCCTCGGACATAACTTCAATCTCCCCGATGTTTGTTTTAACCAGTACTGTCGAGGACCAATTTAAACTGCCTTTTGAAGCAGAGAAAGAAAGTACTTTCAGCTTCTTCCCCTCGCTACCCGTCAGGAAAAGATTGTCTTCAAATACTATCGGTGAACTATAAGCTTTTACAGGCAGGTCCATTTTCCAGGAGAGCAAGTCAGAATACGACCAGGAGGTCGGTCTTGTCGAAGACCTAATCCAATTCATTGAATTTTTTACTCCGGAAACAACACCTTGCCCGCCAAAACCGCGAAAACCCGGCCATTGGTCCGCAAATTCAATTTTTATTTTTGTTTTCTCTTTCATAACCTCTTTTGCCTGCCAGGGAAACCTTCCAAGCCCCATTAAAGAAAACAGCGCAAGAAAAAATACGACAATTAGGAGGGCCGTGAGAGAGGAAGAAAAAAGAGAAAGATCCTTCCCAAGCTTCCCGACCGAGTCATAGTCAAGAGCGCTCCCTTTCTTTACCTCCGGTATTCTTTCCGTCAGCAGCGCGTACCCGCGGAAACAAAGAAGGGCCAGAATAAGAAACCCCAGACTGAGGTACGTTCCGGCTTCCAAAAGCTCCGTCTTGCCGAAAAAGCGGGATCTTTCCTGAAAGTCAACTTCGCGAAAACGCTCCACCAGTTTTTTATCGTCAGGATATTTTTCTATTTCTTGCTTAAACGAAGCAAGCGCCGCAGAATCCTTTATATTTTCCGTCGTCCCGGAAAAATAGACATAAGCAAGTACTGCGACGGCAAAAATAGAGATGACCGCAGAAGCTGCAGCCGCCTGCTTTAATGTAAGGCGAAGTATGTCATTCAATATTTTTTTGTTCATCTTCCTTCTTCTTTTTTAGATCCTCTCTATGAACAGGACAGTCCCTAAAACATCTTCCGCAGGACAAACAGCGCGCGCTGTCCGGTTCGTAAATCTCCCTTTTTGGCCTTCTTGTCGAATAGACGACCTGCATTAAAATAACTATAAGTATAAAACTTCCAAAAAAGATCCCGCCCAGTTGAAATTTCCTTTTTACTTCTTCCGCGCGCTTGTAAAGAGTTTCTCTCCCCTCTCCCTTCTTCATATACTCTACGGCATCCACCGAAAGTTCTTTCTCTTTTATCAATGTTTTATCAAAAGCATGTATTTCCAAGGCTAATCTGACATCTTGATTATAGCCGGAAAAATACCCGCCTGCAAAATAACCAAGACCCGCTCCAAAAATAATTACGGCAATAAATAAAACAGGATAAAGCCCCGGGTTGCTTCCGCTTTTAGGCAGATTTTCCGGTTTATTAATAGCTCCAAACGGGCAGGATTCCCCGCAAAGATTACAGACAACACATTTGTCAGGAGTAATAGTCACTTTGTATTTACTAACAACCGCTAAAGGCTTTAAAATTGCCGAATAAGGACAGAAGAACCTGCAGTAAGGCCTTCCAAGGACCGTGGATAAGAGAACAAACACCCCTCCGGCGATAAACATATAAAAAGGCCCGGTCATACGAAAGAACGATACAAAGGGATCATATTTGCAGATAAGAAATACGGTATCGTTTACGGCAAAAAGCACGGCAGCGCCCAGGTAAAGATACGCAATAACAGACAGGGAGCGGTCCAGCCATACGGGAAGGCGGATCTCTTTTATCAAAAGAAGGTCTTGAAGAGCGCCCTGAGGGCAAGCCCCTCCGCAATAGGCGCGGCCCAAGAAAAGAGCAGAGATGAGCGGCAGCGCGAATATAATAATTACGGAAACCGGTATATAATAGCCGGGATTAAAAAAAGCGGCAGACACATCCTGAATTGAGCCGATAGGGCAGACACATCCTTCCCTATAAAAACCAAAATAAGCAAGTGAGAATAGGGAGATCATAACAATAATATTCCTGGACCTTCTCTTCAGCGATGCCCAGGCGGATAAAAGTATGACAATTGCCAGAATAAATATGTCCAGATAAGCAAGTTCACCTGCGGAAGCCGCAGGTTTTTCCATTCCGGGTATCACGTAGTCGGTTTCGAACTCCGGTGGAGGAAATTTATATTCCGAAAAAACATCCCCAACGCCCAAGCATATAAGGAAACAGGCTAGGAGAAGCACTCTTATCCTATTTCTCATTGTTCTCCTTGGTCAGATAGGGCGTATCCGAAGGCACCCTTACAAAAGCATTATTTGGACAGGCTTTTGCAATAGCGCATTCATTGCAATTCTTACAGCGGTCATGCCTGATTTGCAGCTGCAAAGAGCCGTTTCCAAAAGAAGTACAACCTTTTACACATTTTCCACAGCCTACACACCGCTCTTCGTTGATAGTATATTCATAGTACGGGTCTTCCACGAACTTCCGGCTTATCGCTCCCGTCGGACACAGTTGACTTTCCGCTCCTGTATCCAGCTCCCTCTTCCCCGGTTCAAAATAGCCGAAACAAATATTGCAGTAACCGCAGATAGAGAAATTATGGACGCATTTCACCGCAGAAACCCGGAGAACGCACTCGGTAGCACATTTCCCGCATTGGGTGCATTTAGCAGGGTCAATCTGCCAGACAGCTTCTTTCCGTTTTGACCGGCCCAGCGCTGCGCCTGCGACCCCTCCGAGGGAAAGAAGGAATGCCCACCTGACGGTTTGCCGAAGGAAGTCCAATCTGGATATCTTACGTGTTTTATTGTTTTTCACTTTCTATCCTTTGCCCGCCTATATTGACAATTTACGATTTAATGAGGGTGTTAAAAACCACGCCGATATATATGCAGCTTTTCGTCAGGACAAGCATGCTTGTCCTGACAGGCGCGCCTGTCCCTACTCCGTTTTGCTCAACTTCCGTCCTCTTCATTTCCCCTTCCATTTTATTTTTATTTGTTTCTCGGAAACCAGGGAGCAGCTGCTTTTGTCCTTACAGGAAAGGCATCTGTCATAGTCCCGGCAGCTTTTACCGCCAAAAATACTTTTTATTGTCAAAAACCCGGCAAGCGAGGCTAATACACCGGCAAAGGAGTATCTCAAAATTTTCTCCAGCAGTTCTTTCCTGGTTATTTTTGCCCCCTGCGCTTTCTCTGCTTTACTTATTTTCTTCACTTCTCCTCCAGGCCCAGGCAGGCCGGTTCCGGCATACTTCTTAAAAACATCTTACCGTTTATTGCCCTTAGTCGTTTTAACAAACACTCTTACCTTTTTCTCCACCGAATCCAGCGCATAGATCCTGTCCTTTGAATCCACAGCTAACGCCATATTTACGCATTTTTCATCAAAAACCGAAGGCGGAGCCGCGATCCCCAGGAACTTTCCCGTTTTGTCATAAAGCTTTATTCTGGGCAGGCCTTTTTCGCTGGTTACAAAATCACCGTCTTTTGTAACCGTAAAGTTACACGGATTGCAGCATCCAATAAAATTTTCCGGTTTTACCCCGCTCTTTCCCCAGGAATCCAGAAACACACCTTCCGCAGAATATTTTTCCAGCCTGAGCATTCCTGTATTGGCCACCCACAAACTCCCGTCTTTATCCGGGCCTAAGTCCATATGCGGACTCGGGATGATAAAACCTTTATATCCTTTCTTGGAATCCTTTTTTACGAATTCACCAAGGTACTTCCCGTTTAAATCATACTTGGACACTCTTCGATTGCCTGCGTCAGCAATAAAAAGATTACCTCTCATTATTTTTATTGAAGTAATATACTCGAATTCGCCGGTTTTCCGGCCTTTTTTACCAAAACTTTTTTTAAATAAATCTTTGCCGCCAAAAAACACTTTATCCCGGGCCGCCGCATAAATAATTCCCTCGCGGGTTATTTCAACTGCCGTGAGTTTATCTTCGCCCTTAATCTCCTCAAGCAAGGTTCCTTCAATATCTACTATCCGGATACCTTTATCCCCGCATACATATATTTTATCATTTTGGTCAACAATTATTCCGGTTGCTTCATCAAAACCTGTTTTAAAACCCGGCAATGCCGTATAAAGGACACGTTCCGAATCCACCTGTTTATATTCCTCAATATTATACCTGTACTCCTCCCCCAAGCGCGAAGTACCTAAACCTGCTTTGTTATTTTTCGGAATATAGCGATTTTCAGGTATAAACCAGAAGGCCAGGACAAATCCGATTAGAAGCCCGAAAGCAAGGATAAGCAAGCTGTATTTTTTTTTATTGTCCACTTTTTTGCCCCTATTTTATCCGCTTAAGAATCTTAAAGCCCCTGAGCCCTCTTGACCTATTTGTTCCCGCAATCCGGACCTTTCTTATTTTTCAGCGCCTTCTCCATGTCATATTTGTAACTTTGCCCTTCTCAAAAGTAAATTTCTTTGACCAATCAGAATGAGAACCGCCTATTGAAACCGTGCAATCAACCGACAGGATTCCATTACCGTCCTTCACCGCATTATTGGTCACATCCATACTGACAGTATCTTCCCCGTACACAGCCTTGAGATACTCCTTGCACTTCTCCACCATCGCTTTCTGATCCATAGAACCTCCCTTGTAAATATTGTATTTTTACGGTCTTTTCATTATTTAAGCGCTTTATTAATTACGGTAATATCTTTCTTTATTTGTTTTACTAACGAGGGGATACCGGTAAATTTTCGGCTGCCTCTTATTCTCTTAATAAAATATACTTCCATTATTTTATTGTAGATGCTCTTTTTAAAGTCAAAGATAAATACTTCGGGTTTCACTATGGCATCGGCGCGGTCAAAGGTCGGACTTGTAATACTGCAGGCGCCCTTGTAGGATTTTCCCTCCAGGCGGATACGGACAGCGTAAACGCCTTCTTTGGGAACTACTTCATTAAAACAATTTAAATTCGCAGTGGGAAAACCGAAAGTCCTCCCTAGTTTTTTTCCTGATTCCACTCTTCCGATAACCGAATAATCACGCCCCAGGTATTTTTTTGCGGCAGAAATATCCCCGGAGAGCACGGCATTTCTTATTTCCGTGCTTGAAATTACTTTTTTATTTTTTAACACCGGGCTGATGACCCGTGTTTTAAAACCAAAAAGCCTGCCTTCTTTTTTCAAGAGCAGGTCATTGCCTTCTTTATCCCTGCCAAAGCCGTAATCATGCCCGATAACAACCTCTTTCGCTTTTAATTTCCCTGCCAGAATATTTTCTATAAAGGATCTTGCAGTTATCGATGCAAATTTTCTGTTAAAATCAATAAGGACGAGTATATCAACACCGAGTTTTTTAATAAGTTCTATTTTTTTTTCCGTGGCCGTAAGTATCGGCGGAGCTTTTTTATGAGTGGTCTTCTTCGGATGCTTCTCAAAAGTAAGAACAATACTCTTGGCCTTCAGCCGTTTTGCTTCGGTTATTGTTTTATTTATTATCTTCTGATGAGCGAGGTGAACTCCGTCAAAAACCCCCAGAGTCACAACCGAGGACTTCAGGTGTTTTAAAACGGATGCCTTTACGCCTGCTGCTACTTTCATTTTAGTATACGACTTTATTTAAAGGATATTCTATTATCCCTTCTGCCCCATGTTCTTTGAGCCTCGGGATGATGCTTCTGACCACGCTTTCGTCAATGATAACTTCAATAGCAACCCAGGCCGGATCAGAAAGAGAAGAGATCGTAGGCGTTTTCAAGGCCGGAAGCTCCGAGGTAATCTTCTTAAGATTTGCCCTGGGAAGATTCATCTTTAGCCCGACTTTAGTCTCAGCTTCAAGCGCGCCCTGCAGCAGCATGGCAATAGCCTCTATCTTCTTTCTTATATCTTTTTTCTTGAAAGATTCTTTATTGGCAATTATTACCGTCACAGATTCCATTATAGTTCCGATAATCCTGAGATTATTGGCGCGAAGAGATGAGCCTGTTTCTGTAAGCTCTACCACAGCATCCACGAACTCCGGCGGCTTTGCCTCTGTGGCTCCCCAGGAAAATTCTACATCAGCTTTTACGCCGTTTGCCTTCAGATATTTTTTGGTGGCATTAACAAGCTCGGTCGCAATCCTTTTACCCTGCAAGCCCTTGATTGAATTAATCTTTGAATCATTCGGCACGGCGATAACCCATTTTACAGAAGTTCGGCCGCGTTTTGCATAGACCAGCTTTGCAACTTCCACAACATCGGCGTTATTTTCCGCCACCCAATCCGCTCCGGTCAGGCCAAAATCAAGTTTGCCCGATTCCACATAACGGGGAATCTCCTGCGCGCGGATAAATCTCGCGGTTATCTCAGGGTCATCAATCTTCGGAACATAGGACCTGCTGCCGACCGAAATATTCCAACCGGCTTTTTTAAACATCTTAATGGTTGACTCCTGCAAACTTCCCGCAGGAAGACCTATTTTGATCTCCATATACCCTCCATAAACTGGCAGAAAAATACAATATATTGATTAATCTTTTGTGCTCAACCTGCACAACTCATTAAACTCGAAGCACTAAACTCGAAATTCTAAACAAAACTGATAAAAATGCAAATTCAAAATTCCAAACAAACTCCAAATTCAGGCGCTTCTTTTTTGTCTTTTTTTCTTCTTCGAATTTGTTTCGAGCTTCTAGTTTCGAATTTTTCTTTTTTATTTCACATTCGCAGCTATCAGGTCTCCGGCTGCTCTTGTCCCCATTCCCATTCTGCCTGCAGCCATGCTTTTAAATTTACCTGTCTGAAGGGCAGCCATTACCGCATTTTCAACGGCTTTTCCGGCTTTTTCTTCTCCCAGGTCATTAAGCATTAAACTGCCTGCCATAATCGCGGCAATAGGATTAATAACGTCCTTTCCGGTATACTTTGGCGCGCTTCCGCCCATAGGTTCAAACATTGAAAGCCCTTCAGGATTAATATTTCCGCCCGCGGCCACTCCGAGTCCGCCCTGAATAATGGCGGCAAGGTCCGTAATGATATCGCCAAAGAGGTTCTCAGTCACAATTACATCATAATACTCCGGTTGTTTTACAAACCACATGGTAGTCGCGTCAACATGGTTATAATCCTGCTTGATATCCTTGTAATCCTGGTCCCCCATCTCTTTATGAGCCCTTACCCATAAATCTCCGCAATGGGTCAGAACATTACATTTATGAACAAGCGTAAGCATTTTTTTCCTGCTATTTCTTTTCCTCGTGTACTCATAAGCATATTTTATACATCTGTCAACAACAGGCCTGGAGTAAATCATAACCTGCGAAGCTATTTCATTTTGCGTACCCACCATAGTTGCGCCGCCCATACCCGTATAGATCCCGCCTGAGTTTTCCCTCACAACTACAAAATCTATATCTTCCGGTTTTTTATCTTTAAGCGGCGTCTCCACGTTCGGAAAAAGTTTTACCGGGCGGAGGTTAATATACTGGTCAAGTTTAAACCTGATTTTAAGCAATATCCCCAGCTCAAGAATACCGGGCTTTACATCCGGATGTCCAATGGCTCCCAGATACATTACATCACTTTTTTTAAACTCTTCAATTGCGGAATCAGGAAGCGCTTCCCCTGTTTTTAAATACCGTTCCGCGCCAAAATCATATTTTACATAGTTGAGTTTAAACCCGTACTTATTTGCAGCTTCATTTACAACCTTAACGCCTTCAGCTAATACCTCCGGTCCTGTACCATCTCCGCCAAGCAGCGCCACATTGTATGTTTTACCCATTCCTTTTCTCCTTTAAAAGATTTGATATTTTTAATTTCAGGCGGAAAAACAAGCATTTCCACCGTTGTGAATCCATGGTTAATTATCTCAAAATAACGGTATTTTGTCAATTTAAAGTGCGGGAGTTCGGGCAAAAACTCTTGATTTTCGCCTATTTATACTTTAAACCGGGATATGGAAACAGGCAAGATCCTTGTAAAACTTCAAACTGCAAAGGGGAAACTTGCCGTAACATTCCTGCGGTTTTTCTTTAAACTCAGGAATCGAGTCAACCCTTCCGCTCAAATAATCGTTAACTCTCTCTTTAAACACATCCAGGCGCCCGAGAAGCCCGGCATACCTCAGATCAAGAACCTCCAAACCAAAAGGTTTTCTCTCTTTAAGCCAGAGGATTCTATGCATCTTCCAAAGGTTTTTTACTCTCTTTTTTAATTCGTCGGCATCTTTAACCGTCTTTCTCAAAGCCGCTTTATTCCCGGAATTATAAGCTTTACAGGCATTTTGTTTAAAATCCGCTTTTATTCTTAAAACATCGGCGAGCAATAAAGGAAAGCTTAAAAGATCTTTATTCGCTTTTTCATACTTTATTGCCAGTTTAATTTTCTTGTAAGCTTTTTCATAGTAAGGATTAAATTTTTTACCAAAAGCATGCGCAGAAAAGATGCCGGTTATCGGATCCTCATAAAGGAAGGCCCTGCCGACTGCAGTCGGAGTACGCAATAACGCATTTTTTTTACCCGCCGCATCAAGAATCCAGGGGGAAATTAAAGCTTCAAAAGAATTCCCGGAAATAACTTTTACCTGCTCTTTTACAAGATTTTTATCCGCTTTTTTAGACCAGCAGTATTCACCGTGGAGAGCAAGCGCCGGCCAGTTGGCATTTAACGGGCATTCATGACCATCATCGCCCCAGGCCGTAATAAGAGATTCGTCAATACCGCGCTTAACAGCTGCCGGCATAAAAAGATCCAGGTTGTTTTCCGCCTTAGGATACATCGGCCAAAACCTGAGCCAATTCCAAATACCGGGGGAGATCATAGGCTTAAAACCTGCCGCCTTATATTGTTTAATATAATTATCATACCCTTCCTTGTTTTGCCTGTAATAATCCCAATACACCGCTTTAAGATCCTTGGGCAGGGCCTTCCTCTGCTCATAAGTAAACGGTTTTGTGCCGCAAAATCCGACCATCGAGTCCCCGTACATTAAAGGTTTTAATCTAAGTTTTTTGCAAAGCTTCATCACTTTAATTGTATGTTTAACAAACAATTCTCTCGGATCATTAACTTTACCGGGCAAGAACGCTTTCCCAAGCCCCAAGCCGTGCGCTTCATCCATACTCAGATGTATCCGCTTCGATCTGAAAGGTTTTGCCGCGCTTCTCATCATTTTTTCCAGTAAAATATAGCTCTTCTTATATCGCACATTAAAACATCGGTCATCATCTTTATATTCGAAATATTTGTTAAACTTGAAAATGTGCGGCATATGGCCCAGCGCCTGGATACAGGGGAACATTTCAAGGCCAAACTTAAAAGCAAAATCATCCAGCTCTTTCATTTCTTTCATTGTATATTTCCCTCTTAAATACCCGATAAGCGGTTCGTTTTCGACTTCGTAAGTATCTTCCGTGTAAAAACAAAGAGCGTTGTAACCCAGAAGCGCGAGTTTTACTATCATTAGTTTTGCAGCTTCCACGGTCATAACCGCGTTTCTGGAGCTGTCAAGCATCAGACCTCTAAATTTAAACGGAGGAATCTGCCTTATTTTTATTATGCCTTTATTGCCCTTTTCTAATTCCGTCATAAGAAGGCCCAGCGCTCTGAAAATCTCACCCTC
>JAZDIO010000202.1:0-12401 GCA_043804965.1 Candidatus Firestoneibacteriota bacterium
CTGGTCTTGTTCCGGGAGTCTGTCCAATATAAGAATTTGCTTGGCAAATATTAAAAGTAGCCAGTACTGGTAAACAAGGATGGAATTCTCCGTATTAGGTGATGCTTCCAAAGAAGGAACTATTCCGGCCTTAATTTTGTCTGAATATTAATACAAAAACTTACTATTATTATATGCATTCACAGGTTGACAATGTATTAAAATGACTGTAAAATGTTACAAAGGGCCGGTTTTTACTGCATAGGAATCCTATCTCCGCTTGATTTGTTCCACAAATGCAGGACAGCTGGGACTGAGAAAATCGCCTTATATTGGTGATAAAAGTCAAAGCGGAAGTGATTTTCTTGAGGAATAGATGAAAAAAGGCACCAAAAGAAAGATACTTTTCATAGCGCTCGGCATTATACTATTGCTGGGTATTACTGCATTTATACTTGCAAAAACAGGTGTATTTGTAAAACAATTTAAAAGTATAATTGAAATAGAACTTACCAAAGCTTTAAACCGCGAAGTAATTATAGAAAAAATAGAAGGCGGAATATTTGATTCTATAGATTTAATTAACGTCAGAATTGCTTCCAAAAAAGAGATTAAAGACGGCGTTCTTATAGCTATAGATAAGGTATCCGTAAAATATAATTTCAGGGATATTATTTTAAATAAAAAGCAGGTGATTGAAAGCCTTAAAGGGATAGAGCTTATCCGCCCTTCGGTTTTAATAGAGAAAGATGAACAGGGGAGCTGGAATATAATAGACTTTATCAATTCCCTGCCGGTTGCCGAAAACCCCGTATTCCCTGAAAAACTGCCGATTACCGTTTCGAAAGGCCTGATTGGAATAAAGGACAGTAAAAAAAAATTTAATTCCTCTCTTCGCAACATCTATGGAAGCATGAAATTTACCGGACAGGGTAAAGTTTCCATAAAAGCCGGTTCAAAAAGCTTTTCCAGCAGAAAGACAAATATTTATGTTGACGGCCTTATTGATTTAAAAAATAAAACTAATGCGCTTATCCTTACCGGAAGCGACCTGGAGCTTTCTCACTATGCGGCTTACGCCCTGACGTACCTCCCCCCGGATAAAAATGAAATACTTTCCGTGAAAGACGGAAAGTTTGATTTTTTGGCAAAAATCTCCTCCGAGGATATTTCTGCCGACCTCCTTATAAAAAAGGGAGAAGTCGGATTTAAACATCTTAAAACCGGTTTGTCCGGAATAATCAGCGAAATCTCTCTTTCGAAAGAAAGCATTAAAATAAAAAAATTCGCCTCCATTTTTAAAAATTCTTCCATTATCGCGAAAGGCGAGATTAAAAACGCTTTTGAAGGAAAACCGGAAGGAAAACTTTCGGTATATCTTAACCGGGCGGACCTTTCTGATCTTGGGGAAGAGGAAATATTCAAGGGTCTTAATCCCTCCGGAATCTGCAATGCCGGCATTACAATTGAAGGGCTCTTTGCTTCTCCGTCAGTAAATGTTTTTGCGAATGTAAGAGCTCTAAGGATTGCGGGTTTTAAGACGGATAATAATGAGCTGGTGTTGAGATATAAAGATAAAAAAGCTGTTATTGAAAATCTTAAAATAAACGCTTTTGACGGGCTGGCAAAACTTTCCGGCAGTTACGATCTTGACAAGGATAATCTCTCTCTTGCCGGAAATGCTTCCGATATGCAGTTTGGAGAGATATTTAATACTGTCGGAATTTCCGGGGCTACGGGGAAAGCTTTTTTTTCCATTGAAGCAAAAGGACCTTTAAGGGATCTAACTATTTCCTCAAAAGTAAATGTAAAAAAAGCAGCGCTTGTCAGCGGCGCGCTGGGAGATATTACAGGCAGCCTTTTATTTTACGGCAGTAATAAACTCAGGGTAAACGTTATTTCTGCCGAAAAAATTTCCATGCAGACAGTTTTTACTTTTGAAAAAAATAAAACTTTTACGGACGGTTTTATAAAACTCTCCGGGATGAACTTCAAAAATGCTTACGGGTTCTTTGTTGAAAACAAAATGGAGCTGGGCGGAGAATCCACGGCTGTCTTTTCCCTGAAGGGCCCTCTTGAAGATATTACTTTATCCGGGGATATTGCGATAAATAATTTTAATTTTGAGGGATATAAAGCAAGAACGGCGAAAGGCAATCTTACCATAAAAAGAGGCTTGCTTGCGGGTTCCGGCCTTTATTTCGATCAGGACGGTACGGGCTGCCTGAAAGCTGACGGTTCTATGGGCCTGGCCGGAGACCTGCCCCTTAATCTTACGGTAAGCGCTTCCAAAGTGGATTTTTCAAAAATACCGGTATTCAATACATATTACAAAATGTCGGGAAGGGGCGCTTTTGCCGGAAAAATACTCGGGAATATTTCGTATCCTAAGTTTATTGCAACGCTGGTCTCAGATAATATGATACTTGACGGAAAAGAAAGCCTAAAAGCGGATCTTTCCTTTATTTATAATAATTCCACGTTAAAAATAGATAAGCTTAATATTGATAATGAATATACGTTTAACGGGGAAATAACTTTTTTAAATAAAACACATTTGGACAGTAATTTAACGGTAAAAGACGGCAAATTGTCCACCCTCTTTACTATCTTCAAAATTTTTCGGGACAAAGATGAGGTAAAAGGCACGCTTAACGGAGGGCTCCGGCTGAGCGGGGATTTTGAAAGCCTGAACGGCGAAGGGGAATTAAACACTCAAAATGCTTCTGCTTTTGGGAAAACAGTGGATCTGTTTGGCTTGAAATTTGAGGTAAAAAACAGCATTTTTACGGTAAAGAGTTTTGATTTTGGAATGGAAAACATTGTACTTACCGCCGGCGGAACAATCTCGCTTAAGAAAAACGGGCCTTCCAGCCTGGATTTTAAAATGTCAAACACCGTTAATAAAAATAAAATTACGGGAATATATAATATTAGCGCTGCCGGGCTGTTTGACCCTGAAAATCCCGTTATTCAGGCGAAGATCAAGTCAAATGCTCTTTCCTTTAACGAGCAAAGAGTAGATAATATAACCTCGGATATTTCTTATGATAAAAAACAGAAGAAATTAACTTTTGTCGATTTTGAATGGGAAAATCTGACAGGAAAAGCGGAATACACTTTTAAAAATAGCGGATTCTTGGCAGATTTGGAATTTAAAGCGAGCGATTTCAGAAAAATATCCTTTCTTAATCTTGAAGCAAAAAATACTTTTGTGGCCGGAAAGCTTGACGGCTCTATGGAAATAAAAACAGATAAAAACGGCAATATAACCGTAAAAACAGGAAATGAAAATCCGCTGGATATATTGAATCTGCAATACGGAGATTTTAAAGCAAATCGCATAAGGGCGGTATTTGATTTAGAAAAGTCGCAAAAAGGCTGCGAAATTGTATTGTCCGCTTTTCAGATTAGCCAGGAAAAAGGAACTTTAAACGTGGAAGGTCTGATAAAATCCGATTCAGAGGGGTTTTCCCCCGAAAAAACTGATTGCCGTTTAAAAGTTTTTCTTTCGGGCGCGGATGTAAAAAATCTTTTGCCGCTGATTAAATCAAAGGCCGATATAAGCGCCGAGCTTCTGTCTCCCGAAGGGATAACAATTACCGGAAAACTTTCAGCTCCTCTGGTTTCAGGATTGCTTTCCGCAAGAAATGTCCGTTCCGGGTCTTTATTGCTTGGTGATTTTAACGGTGAATTTGATTATAAAAATTCCGTGTTAAATTTCAGGAATCTTAACTTTGATGATTTCCGCCTGGACAATCACGCGGAGTTTAAAAAAGCCGTTTTTATATTTAAAAAAGATTATGTCGAAGCTCAAATCTCCGCCGCTGCGGATTTTAAGCAGTTCTTCGGCCTCAGGCTGAAGGCTGACGTGGAAACAAATAATTTTAAGCTTGTGTCCGGGGAAAATGCCGCAGTCGAAAGCGAACTGTCTTTAAAAAATTTTACAATGAATGATTACAAAATGAATGATCTTGCTTTCAGGCTGATTAGTTCAAAAACCGGCCTTAAACTGCAGAACTATTCCGATTACCAGGGTAATACCTCTACGGTAAAAGGCGAAATAGTATTTAAGGATAAAGATTCCGTGGAATTCAAGGAAGTCCTGCTGAGTATTTATGACAATACCCCGGGTCTTGTAAAAATAAACGGCGTCTTAGGTCCGGTCTCAAATATGGTTATAGATGTTAATAATACAAATGTGAAATTTATACTCAAATATTTTGATCTGGACTTTAATATGACCGGTACCGTAAATAATGCCCGCGTTCTTTATAAAGGCTCCGCGGATTCGCCGAATGTAAATATAGGGGGCGCGCTAAGGGATGTTAATATTTTTAATATGGCTTTCAGTTCGGTCACCGGGGATATGAGCTTTGCCGGCAATAAAATGACTCTTTCGCAGGTAGTCGGAGAGCAAAGAATTGCTTCTAAAATTCAGTATCAGGTAAAAGTTGACGGGACTATTCCTTTAAATCAGGAAGAGGAGCAAGACCTCCATATTGTGCTTAATAATGCCGGACTCCAGCCTATTATGATAACAGGCTGGTTTAATAATGTTGAAGGTATTATGGACGCAGATTTAAAGATAAAGGGAAAACTTTCCTATCCGGAAATAGAAAAAGGTTTCTTGATTATTAGAGGCGGCTCAAAGCTCTTCCCTGCCGGTTTTATAAAAGAAGCGGATAATGTTAAAGCAAGGTTTACAATAGCAAAAAACAGGGTAACAATAAATAATCTAAGTTTTGAAGTGGATAAAAGCCCTGTAGAAGTTTTTGGAGAGTTTACTTTAAAGAAGTTTTATCCCGAGGAGCTTATTAATATCAGGGTGCGGAACAGGCAGACGGCGGAAAGGAAGGGTATTAAGTTTAAGATAGATTCCATAATGAATAATGAGGGTACTATGTCTGTCAAGGGGGATAAAGACGAGTATTTCAGTATAACCGGCAAATCCCCTAAATTTGCGATGAAAGGCGAATTACATATATATGATACCGGTTTCACCTGGCCTCCGTCCTATAAAGAAGGAGAAACGGCGCCCCGGATACTCAAGGAAATGGATTGGAATTTAAAAGTAGTAATTGAAGAAAGCGTGTGGTATTATAACACTTATTGCAAGGCTAAGTTGAAAACCGGAAGTATTATTACTTCCGCCGGTCCGGGCGGGGATTTGGAAATGCGGGGCGGAGCAGAGATTAATGAAGGATTTTTGACTTTTGCCGGTGTGAAGTTTAATTTAAAGACGGCTTCTTTTGTCTTTTTACAAAATGAGAAAAGAAACCCGGCTATAACCGCTTCCGGGGAATATAATACAAGCACGCATAAAGTATTTCTTTCTATTAAAGGTAAAGAAGGCTTGTACGCGGAGCTGGGGAACGGCAAGAATTTTGATGCTGTTTTAACCTCTCAGCCGGAAGAATCGCAAGACCAGATAATAAAAATTATAAGCGGCCTTACGGATCTTACCGCTGATAATGCGCGGGATAAATTAATCGCTATGTTTGCCTTTCAGGTGATTAATGAGAGGTTGCGGGATATTGTTGGTGATGTTTTCGACGTAGATATTACAAGAAGAGCGGGTTCCAGGTACCATTCTGAAGATTTGGTCATTGCCAGCGAGAAAACCGTGAATATTCTTGATGAGATGCAGTTTAGTGTGTCAAAAGTGATTGCCGAGAATTTGAAAATCAGAGGTACTTTATATAAAGATTACGACCTGAAAACTTCAAGTTTAGTTTACGCGTATTTAACAGAAGTTTCGGTAGAATTAGCCTCAGGCAATAGAAAGTATAATATTGCGTTGAATCCGAATGAATGGAAAGTTGGAGTTCAAGCGGTAATACCGTTTGACAATGAGCCCTTCATAGAGCAAGAGAAAAACAAGAAAAAAAGGAAGGAAAAATGAGAAAATTAATAAATATGCTGCTTATTACAATTATTTCCGGAGCGCTTGTTTTTGGAGGGACTTCTGCTCCAAATAATTGTGTCAGCAAGGTTACATTTAACGGCCTTAAAAACATTAAAACAGAGCTTATAACCGCCGTGATGTCTTTGAAGCCCTCTGGGGAATATTCCGAAGCCCAGGCCCGGTCTGATTTTAAAAAGATATTTAACCTCGGATATTTTTCCGATGTGGAAATCGCAAAAGATGACGGGAGGGAAGGAATAGAAATTATAGTAACCGTGAAAGAAAAACCGGCGTTGGAAGATATTATTTATAACGGCGTAAAAGAGGTAGGGAAGAGCGAACTGGAAACCGAAGCGGGTTTAACCAAGGGAGATTCGTATGAGCCGTCTTCCGTAAAAAAAGCCGTGGAAAAGCTTCTGGTGAAATATCAGGAAAAGGGTTACAACCTGGCGGCTATAACTTACGAGATAAAAGAAGACGAAAAAAACAATAAAGTCAAAGTTATATTTAATATAACCGAAGGCCGCCATATGTATATTTCGAAGATAAAATTCACCGGGATTAAGAATTTTACCGAGAGTGCTTTAAAAGGGAAGATGGAAACTTCAGAAGCTGCATTCCTTGTTGCCGGAACTTTCAGCGAAGAAGCCTTATTACGGGATTTTCAGAAGATAATCGCGTATTACAAAAGCGAAGGGTTTTATCTGGCAAATATTGTCTCGCACAAGGTCACCTATGACGGTATCAAAGAAAAAATATTTCTTGAGATAGCCGTGGACGAGGGCGACCAGTATAAGTTTTCGGATGTTCAATTCAGCGTTACAAATGAAAGTATCTATAAAACGGCGGATTTGCTGGCGGTGTTTAGTTTGAAAAAAGACGATATTTTTAATTATGATATTTACAACCGGGATCTTGATAAAATAAGATTTATGTATTCTGAAAAAGGATATATAGAAACAGAGGTTTCCGGAGAGGTGTTTCCGGATAAAGGAAAAAAGACCGTTTCTATTATGATTAAAGTAAAGGAAAGCGGAGTTTTCTATATAGATAAAATAAGAGTAGAAAATAATTATAAAACAAAAGATAATGTAATTCTTCGAGAATTAACCTTAAAAGAAGGAGCAGCCTTTGACAGCGTGAAAATAAAGCGGAGCCTGGAAAAAATATATAATCTCGGATTTTTTGAAGAGGTGGTTCCGGGTCTTCTTCCGGTGGCGGGAAAACCAGACCGGCGCGAGCTTGTGCTTACGATAAAAGAAAGGCAGACCGGCCAGCTGCAGCTCGGCGCTAACTTTTCGTCTCTTGACGGCCTTACCGGGATGCTCTCTGTTTCAGAGAATAATTTTCTGGGGAACGGGCAGCGGATTGCCGTGAGCTGGGAATTTGGAGCAAGCCGCCAGTCTTATGATCTTTCATTTTTTGAACCCTGGCTTTTTGGAAGTCCTGTATCAGCGGGCGCTTCTCTTTACAACGTCTTAAAAGCTTATTATGCGGATTACAAAGATCAGAGAATCGGCGGTAATATAAGATTTGGTCTTCCCCTCAGCGAGGATACCAGAGTCTGGCTCACCTACAAATATGAGCAGGTGAATATTTACGATGTAGCAGCGACGGCCTCAAGCTTAATCCAGAGTGTTTCCGGCATAAATGATATTAGTTCCATAACCGCGCAATTGGTGCAGGATACGAGAGACAGCATTTTCTTCAACACAAAGAGCGGTTATAAATTAAGCGCCTCCGTGGAATACGCGGGCGGTATAATTCTCGGTACGACAAATTTTACAAAATATATCCTGGATGCTTCAACATTTTTAAGTATTTCCGGCGATCTGGTGCTTGCGCTTCGCGCTTCTGCCGGTTATACCACAGGTTTTGGCAGTACTCCTAGCGTGCCGTTTTATGAAAAGTTCTTTATGGGAGGTACGGATACGATCAGAGGTTACGGAGAAAGAGTATTATCTCCTTTAGACAGCTCCGGGGTTCCTGTCGGCGGTAATTTTATGACGCTGGGAAATGTAGAATTAAGATTTCCGATTTATGGCCCGATTTTCGGAACCACCTTCTTTGATGCCGGTAAATCCTGGGAATATGTAACTGATTTTGACGCGGCAAATATTCCGACCAGCGTAGGGCTGGGCCTTCGGATTATGATTGGCGGAGCTCTTATGATACGGATTGATTATGGGTATGGTTTTAGCCCTCAAGCAACGCAGGGCGGGCAGATACATTTTAATATGGGGAACATATTTTAACCCTGTACCACTCCAAATGAATGGTTTATGGTCGGGGACAGGGCCAGGAACCTGAAGTATTGAATGGTTCATGGGCTTAAACGTGGCACGTTAACACGTTACACAAAAAAATTATGCGCCTCGGCGCGCGGGGAGAGTATATGAAGAAAACAGTGTTTATAGCAGTTGCGGCGGCTTTTGTTTTTTGCGGTTTTGCGGGAGCAGAAGAAAAAATAAAAATCGCGGTGTTTGACATGAAAAAAGTCTTTGATGCTTATGAAAAAACAGGGACTTTTACCAAAGAACTTGAAGATTGGGGCAATAAGAAAAAAAGCGAAGTGGAAGCAAAAAAAGCGGAGATTGAAGAGCTCATGAAAAAATTCTATGCTCAATCCGCTTTGCTTTCCGAGGAAGCCAAAAAAACGAAACAAAAAGAGATAGAAGAAAAATCAGCGGACTATCAGAAAAGATCCCAGGAAATAATAAATGAATTTTCAAAGGAAGAAAAGAACCGGACAGAAGTACTGGTTATAGATATTACCGTTGCGTCTCAAACGGTTGCCAAAGAACTTAAATATGATCTCTTGTTTGATAAAAAAGCCCTTATTTTCGGCGGGGAAGATATTACCGATAAAGTAATTAAAAAAATTAACGCCAAGAAGTAAAGAAGAACGGAAAATATGCTGACTTTATCAGATATTGCAAACTTGACGGGCGGGAAACTTTCCGGAGAAGGCGGTATTTATATTTACCGTGTTGCAGAGCTTTTGGATGCAAAAGACGGGGATATTTCTTTTGTTGCTGAAGAAAAAAATATTAAGGATGTTGAACTTTCAAAAGCAAGCGCTTTAATTGTCAGGGAAGGGCTTTCTGTTTCCGGAAGAAATATCGTAACCGTGCCCAACCCGCACTATGCGGTTGCTAAAATAATGGAAAAGCTTTATGCCAAAGAAGCGCCGCAAAAAGGTATTCACTCCTCGGCAATAGTATCAATTAAGGCAAAAATAGGAACGGGAGCGGCAATACTTCCTTATGCTGTAATAGAAGATGGCGCCGAGATTGGCGAAAATTCTATTATATATCCGTTTGTGTATATAGGAAAAAACGCGAGGATTGGCGCCCATACGATAGTTTACGCTAATGCGACGGTGAGGGAAGAGGTTCTCATAGGAAATTATGTAATAATTCACGCCGGAGCGGTAATAGGGAGCGACGGTTTTGGCTATACGAAAAAAGAAGACCGTACTTTTTATAAGATTCCCCAGATTGGCACCGTAGTTGTTGAAGATTACGTGGAAATAGGCGCTTGCGCGTGTATTGACCGGTCTATGCTTTCGGAGACCAGGATTAAGAAAGGGACCAAGATAGATAATTTGGTGCAGATAGGACATAACACTGTTGTCGGAGAGAATTGTATACTTGCCGGCCAGGCGGGGCTGAGCGGCAGTGTGAAACTCGGAAACGGGGTAATACTTGCCGGGCAAGCCGGGGTTGCCGACCATGTGGAGGTGGGTGAAAACGCTTTTATTCTTGCTCAGGCCGGGGTTTCCAAAAGTTTGGAAGCAAATAAGGTTTATGTCGGTTCTCCCGCCGAGGAAGCCAGGCAGTTCTGGAAAACTGTTGTTGAAACGAAAAAAATAGGGGAAATTAATTCCAGGCTGAAAGTACTGGAGTACCGGTTTAAAGAAATGGAAGAATATCTCAAAGGGCAGATAAAGAAGTAATGCCTTTTCAAACTACAATAAAAAAAGAATGTTTTTTTACCGGAATCGGGCTTCACAACGGCATTAAGACCGCCTTAAAGTTAATGCCGGCAGAAGCCGGTGCCGGTATTTTATTTTTAACTCAAAAAGGAAGCGTGAAAGGTTCCTATAAAAACATAAAAGACGGCACCTATGCGCTTTCTCTGGCCTCGGGGAAAGCCGGGGTCGTTACCTCGGAACATCTTCTGGCGGCGTTATATGGAGCGGGGATTGATAATGTGTTCTGCGAGTTAACCGGCTCAGAAGAAGTTCCGATACTGGACGGCAGCGCCCTGGAATTTTCCAAGGCAATACAAAAAGCCGGCGTGAGGGTTTTTACGAAAAAACGAAGAGAGGTAAAAATACTGGAAGATTTCTTAGCAGTAGAACCAGAAACCGGAAGGTTTTTAAAAACAGAAAAAGCGGATAATCTGGAGATAAGATATTACGCCTCTTATGAGAATCCGGCCCTGGGATCAAAATACAGGGAGTTTACGCTCAGTCGGAGAAAGTTCATAAAAGAAATATCGAAAGCAAGAACTTTTGGCTGGGAAGAACAGGTAAAAGAGCAGAAAAAGCTTGGATTAATAAAAGGCGCCGGTATGGAAAATGCGCTGATGTTTGGTTCCAAAGGAGTTGTAAATAAGGGCGGTTTAAGGTATAAAGATGAAATAATAAGGCATAAGATAATGGATCTTTTGGGAGCGCTGGCGCTTTTACCGTTTAGCATAAAAGGAAGATTTACCGCTTTTAAGAGCGGGCATAATCTCGATTTGAAAATGATTAAAATAATAGGAGGAATTTATGACAGATAAAGTGATTGTGGATATAAAGGGAATAATGGCTTTACTCCCGCACCGGTTTCCGTTCCTGCTTGTAGATAGAGTGGAAATAATAGAGGAAGGAAAAAAAGTAAGAGGAATAAAAAATGTTACCATAAACGAAGATTACTTTAACGGCCACTTTCCGGGTAATCCCGTGCTTCCGGGAGTCCTTCAGCTGGAAGCCCTGGCGCAGACCGGCGGAGTAATGATGCTTAGAAATCCGGCGCTTCAGGGAAAAGACGTGCTCTTTGTTTCCATTAATAATGTAAAATTTAGAAAAATTGTTACGCCCGGAGACCAGCTTGTGATGGAAGTTGAAAGCACAAGATTCGGCGGAAAGATTGCAGCAATGTCGGGAAAAGCTTTTGTGGACGGACAGCTTGTTGTTCAGGCGGATTTTGTCTGCGCTATTACCGACAAGGCAAAGTAAAAGGAAATTTTCGAGGTTAAATATTTTGACAAGGTGGATTATGCTAAAAATTGATAGAACGGAATTCAAGGTGGTAGATTGTCATACTCACGGCGGGCCGGATTATTTTGACTGGTGGAATAAAGTAATTAAAACCGATGAAGATTTTATTGCCTATCTTGATAAAAGCGGCGTGGATCTGGCAATTGTACAAAGCGGCATTAAGGGCTTAAAAGCGGAAACAAAAGAGGATTTACTTTCGGCCAATGAATTTGTCTTTGAATTCTGCAGAAAGCATCCAAAAAAATACTTTCCGTCAGTAAATATTAATCCAAAACACCGGTTTGAAAGCGAGACTCTCTTGAAAAAGGCTAAAGCCGCCGGAGTCGTCTGGGTGGGCGAACTTTGCGGGTATCTGGGCGGTTATGCTTATGATACCGAGGAATTCAAGGTTGTAATGGATGTTATTGCAGATCTTGATATGATTGCGCAAATCCATGCAGAGACAAACGAAATGGCGTTTTTGCTTGAAAGATATCACAAAACTGTCTTTATACTGCCGCATCCCGGAGCAGGAAAAAAAGAAATAGACGGGAGAATTGAGCTTGCAGTAAAACATAAAAACCTCTACCTTGACCTCTGCGGCTACGGCGCTGATAGAATCGGAAATATTGAAGAAATGGTTGATAAGCTCGGAGATGAAAGAATATTGTTCGGTTCTGATTTTACGATAAATGACCCCGGAGTTGTAATTGCCAGGATTAAGAATTCGAAGATTTCTGAGGTATCAAAAGAAAAAATACTGGGATTAAACACTCTCCACCTCTTAAAATCAAAAGGTTTAAATTTTTTAATTTAATTATTGTAAAACCCCGTTATTTTCTATATAATTACTACAAATATACTGCCTTTACATAAATATGGGAGTCCAGAAAAAAACAATATAAAAACAGGAGAAAGGAAAAGATGAGTAACAAGTTAAAAGTCGGAATAGTAGGAGCTACCGGCAACAATTAAGTGAACACGGGCTCGAAGCCCCGCGCGAAAGCGCAGAGATGTTCACTCTTTATCACAGATAATCGGCGTCCAGGGAAATAAAGGTAAAAACAGGAGAAAAGCAAAGATGAGCAGCAAATTAAAAGTAGGAATAGTAGGAGCTACCGGCATGGTCGGGCAGAGGTTCATCTCTTTGCTGGCAGATCATCCGTGGTTTGATGTGGTAACGCTGGCGGCGAGCGAGAGAAGCGCAGAGAAGGTTTATGCTGAATCAGTTGCCGGCAGATGGGTGCTGAAAACCTCAATTCC
>JAZDIO010000203.1:0-10414 GCA_043804965.1 Candidatus Firestoneibacteriota bacterium
TACATGGCTGTTCTTAACGGGACTGACGCGATTGTCTTTACCGGAGGGATAGGAGAGAAAGATGAATTTGTCAGGGAGTATATCTGCTCGAATATGGAAACTCTCGGGATAAAATTCGAGGCAAAAAGAAATCTCGATAAAGCCAATAAAGAAAGAGAAATATCCGCAGAGGATTCCAAAGTCAGGGTCTTCATCATTCCTACCGACGAGGAAGTCAGGATCGCGGCGGATACATATGAGAATGTAAAGTAAAAACAAATTCTAAGCAGAAATTCGAAAAGATCCCTGTACCACTCCCCTGATTGATTCAGGGTCAGGTGCAGGGCCATGAACTTGAAGATATGAATGGTTCATGGAATCTCGATAAAGGGGGCAAAGATATGCAGGTAGTTGTGTTTGAAGATGCAAAATTTGATAATCTATACCCGTTAACTTACATGAGGCCGACTTTCATGTTGAAGTGCGGGCATACGATGCTGTATGAGAAAATTGCAAGAAGGTTTCAAGGCGCGAAGATAACTTATATTGTCAGGGAATGGATAGCGGCATTTATGAAGGAAAAGATGGGGGCGGATGTTATAAATAATGCTAACCAGATAAAAAGCGACGATACTCTTTTTATTAACGGGACAGTGCTTCTAACTTCCGAGACAAAGCTTGAATTAAACGGCGGCGAGGAAATAGCGACTGCGGCAAATGGAGATGTTATTTACGCAAGAGCTTCAAAAGTAACTCTTGCAAAAGCATATGATGCTGATATTTCCAAAATGATGAACAATCTGAAAGCAGTTCTTAAAAAAGTTCCTTCAGCGGCTTATATTGTGGAGTGGCCGTGGAACCTGGTTCAGAAAAATCCGGTTGCTATTGAAGATGACTTTAAAGTAATAGGTAAAGGCGGGATTATTGAAGGAAAAGTTCATCCTATGGCTGCTATTCTCGGCGATAAAAAGAATGTATATATTGCAAGAGGCGCGGATGTTCATCCGTTTGTCTGTCTTGATGTTACCGCCGGTCCGATAATTATTGATGAAGATGTTACCGTATTTCCTTTTACAAGAATTGAAGGTCCGAATGCTGTGGGTAAAAAGACCCAGCTGTTTGGAACAAATTTAAGAACCGGTTCGGCGATAGGTCCTGTTTGTAGAGTGGGCGGTGAAGTGGAAGATGCTATTATTCACGGTCATTCCAACAAGTATCATGACGGTTTTCTGGGCCATGCGTATCTTTGTGAATGGGTTAACCTGGGAGCGTTATGCACCAATTCGGATCTTAAAAACGACTATGGCCCTGTTTCGCTTTATGTTAAAGGCGAATTAATGGATACCGGTGACGGTAAAGTGGGCTCTTTTATAGGCGACCATACTAAGACTTCCATAGGTACCTTGTTAAATACTGGAACCATGGTGGGAATGATGAGCAATGTGGTAGGTAACGGCGGCGTGGCTCCGAAATATATTCCTTCTTTTACCTGGATGATGAATGACAGGTTCTTTAAAGCGCAGAAAAGCATGGAAACGGCTAAATATGCGATGGGAAGAAGGAAATGTACGATGGGGGTGGAAGAAGAAAAGCTCATTCTTGCGCTTAAAGAGATGACAAAGGAAGACGTGAAATACTGGGTCAGAAAGACGACCGCTGTTTAGAAAAAAACCAATAGACGGAGGAGATTAAAATGGACATAGCGGCAGTAGAGGCAAAAGTAAAAGAAGTGGTGGTAAAACAGCTTAAGGTCAGCGCAGAAAAGGTGGTTCCTTCCGCTGAATTTGTAAAAGATTTAGGCGCGGATTCCTTTGCCAGTATTGAATTGGTGGCTGCTTTTGAAGTTGCCTTTGACATTGAGATGGAAGAAGAATCTGCTCTTTCTGTGAAAACTGTGGGCGATGCAATAAGATTTATAAAAGAAGCCTGTGACAAACAGGGTAAATAAAGAGTTAAAAGGGGTCGGAGTAACTTCGACCCCTTTTAATTACAGTACAGAAAAGTGTAAAAGTATTTGAGTTTAACTAATTTGCAATAATATTTTATCAGTTATTAGCAATTAGTTATCAGGTATTATATCTTAAAAGGTATAGGAGTTGACATATTTGAGAAAAAAAGGATGAAAGCGGCTTTAACAAAAACTTCCTCCGGTTTTTTCTTAAAAAAAGTATTCAGTCCCTGGGAAATCAAGGAATGCTGCGGAGTAAACGGTAATCCGGTTAAATATTCCGTGATTTTTGCTTTAAAAGAAGCCGTGCTTAAAGCTCTTGGGATGGGTTGGAATGCTTATACTAATTTCTGCGATATTAAAGTTAAACTTAAAGGAAAAACCGTAATTATTCGTTTATCAGGAAAAACCGCAAAACTTGCGAAGAAGAAAGGCGTCAGGCGGATTGTCTCGGATTATTCGATTTCGCCGAAGCATGTTGTGGCAGTAGCAGCATTATTTGAGTGAAATAAACCGATGCTGAAAGCGGAAAAGCCGAAACTTGAAACGAGTTTATGTTTACCCGATCTTTTTCAGTATCCCTGCAATAGTTTTCTTGATATCCAGCGCAAGCTTTAAAGACTTGCTGTGAGAATTTGATTCTACAAAAATCCTGAAAATCGGTTCTGTATTGGATGGCCGTATGCTTATCCTGGTCCCGTTTTTGGTTATAGTTACTCCGTCGATAGTTTCGATTTTATCTTTTTCGCAGAGTTTTTTGATTTCTTCCATAACTTTGTGGGCATCTTTTGGAGCGCAGGTAATCTTTTCTTTTACAATATAATATTTGGGAAGTTCGTCTGCCAGCTGGCGTATTGTTTTGCCGCTTTCAGCCATATTCTGAAGAGTGAGGGCAATGCCGACTAAAGAATCCCTGACGGGGTGGATCTTCGGCCACATTATCCCGCCGTTGCCTTCTCCGCCGATAACTGCTTTCTCCGCTATCATGCGCTCTGCAACATGCACTTCTCCGACTTTGGTCCGTATAAGTGTTGCGTTATATTTTTTGGCAATATCATCCATCATTTTTGATGTAGACATATTGACGACTACCGTGCTGTTTCTGTTTTTCCTTAAGATATAGGAAGAAGCGAGTGCCACAGAGTATTCCTCTCCGAGATAATGCCCGTTTGCATCAACTATCGCTACTCTGTCCGCATCGGCATCCTGGGCAAAACCGATATCCGCCCCGGTTTTTTTTACCTTTTTACAGAGTTCCTGCAGGTTGATGAAGATAGGCTCCGGATTATGAGGAAAAAGCCCGTTTGGTTCGCAATGAATAGGTACGACTTCACAGCCGAGTTCCTTTAAAAATAAAGGAGTAATTATCGCCCCGGCGCCGTTACAGCTGTCTATTGCCACCTTGAACTTTTTTTTGCGAATCCGTTTTATATTTACGTTTGCAAGCAGTTTCTTAATATGTTTTTCGGCTGCTGTAGGGTCGTCTATTACACGGTGCAGCCCGTTCCAGCGTACTTTTTTAAAAGCGCCCTGATAATAAATATTGAGCAATTGTTTGCCCTCTTCATCATTTAAAAATAGCCCGTTGCTTTTTAGAAATTTTAAAGCGTTCCATTCTATAGGGTTGTGAGAACCCGTAATAATTATTGCGCCGTCGGCCTTCAGTTCTTTTACCATCAGAGAACAGGAGGGGGTGGTTACTATGTCAAGATCAACGACTTCACAGCCGGTAGATATAAGCCCGGCAAATATTGAGTGTTTTATCATCACACCCGAGACTCTGGTGTCCCGGCCTACTACTACGCATCCTGAGTTCATGTAAGTTCCAAAAGCAACTCCAAGGCGTGTAATCAGCTCCGGGGTCAGGGTTTCCCCGACTATACCTCTGACTCCCGAGACCCCGATCATTAACGTGACTTTTTCAGTGCTCATGTTTCTCCTTTGCCTATAAGGTAAGACGCAGTATTATCTTTGCCAGCTTTTCAGGATTGTGCCTGATCAGTCCGTCTGATATCTGAATCAGATCCTCACTGATAATTTTTGCGTCATATTTTTTCATATTACTACCGTCTATTTTAACGGGTTGAGAATTCTTTTGGGCATACTTTTCAAGTGTTTTTTCAGGGATGTTGTACCGGTTGTTTGCTATGATATAACTTATAAAATCCCTGTATCCTACATGATGATTGATTGCGTTTATATGATCGCTAAGCCGGTAGCCTTTTGTTTCTCCGGGTTGTGTCATTATATTGCAAATATAGACTACTTTTGCTTTAGAATGATAAATTGCTTCGCGGATTTCCTTAATTAAAAGATTGGGAAGGATACTTGTGTAAAGTGATCCCGGACCAAGGATAATAAGCTTTGCTCTTTTTATATCGTTTAGGGCCGTATTTGAAGGTAACGGATTTGAAGGTACCAGAAATACTTTATCGATAGTATGTTTACTATGAGAAATATTGGACTGGCCTTTCAGTATCGTATTGTTTTTTAATTTTGCTTCAAGGACCACCTTTTCCAGTGTTACGGGGAGTACTTTCCCGCGGATGGCCAGTATTTTACTTGCTTCTTGAACGCCTTTCTCAAAGCTCCCGCTGATACTTGTAAGGGCGGCTATGAAGAGGTTCCCGAAACTATGCTCGTCAAGATTCTTGTTTTTTGAGGTAAATCTGTATTGAAAAACTCTTCCAAGCAGGCCTGAGGAGTCTGCCAGCGCGACCATACAACTTCTGATATCGCCCGGGGGAAGCATCTTTAATTGTTTCCTGAGTTTACCCGAGGAGCCGCCGTCATCTGCTACGGTTACGACTGCCGTCAAATTGCTTGAATAGAGTTTGAGGCCTCTAAGAAGTGTTGACAGCCCGGTCCCGCCGCCGACTGTAACTATTCGAGACCCTTTAAGGAGTTTTAATTCATCATGGGAAGCTTTTACAATGTCTATTTTGGAAGGATACAGGGTGTTTAAGGCTTTTAAGAAGAATCGCAAGCCAAGGATGAATACAGCGCCTCCGAGCAGGACAGCAATAATATCTATTGTTACAAGTTTTGTGGATCCGGTAATTATATCCCTTATCGGATTTATGTGCTTTTCAACATTTATAATGTTAACTCTGATTCCCTTGAAAGTTTTACTCATTACTCCTGATAAACCTGATAAGAAAACCAGGGAGGAGAGGATGAATAAAAAAATCCATCTTTTTAACCTGATTCCGGGATATAAAAACCTGATTATCTGTTTCATATGGTTAAATTGTAGCATTTACAGGGATATACTTCAACCTGAAACCAGTTTGAAACCAGTTTTGAAAAAAGGTTCAGGAACCCGGAGTCTGTTTTTCGCTGTCTTCAGTTCTTGATTAGAATGTAATTGAAAAACGGGACATACCATAGTATCATATTCACATGCTTTTACTTTTAATATCTACATTATTGTTTTTATCTCCGCTTTTGCACCTCCGTTATTGTAAAGAGGCTTTTTCGGCTCCCAAAAACTTAGTGGTGTTTTTTCTGCTAAGCATTGTTTTCCTTATTATGGCTTTCAAGTATTTATCCCAAAAAGCAAAAGTGAATGTAAGCGCATCCCTTGCAATCTTACTGTTTGCCGTTTATGCTTTTGTCTCTGTATTTTATTCTGTAAACCAGCCGATTTCTTTCAGATGGGCGCTGGAATTCACTTTTTACGCGGGATTGTTTGCCGCTGTTGTGCATATTGCGAATGGAAACAAAAACGTTTGCTTTGGGCTCCTGAATATAGCTCTGATTTCAGGGTTTTTGGTTTCCATAATAGGAATTTTTCAGTATTTTCATCTGGATTTTGTTTTTAAGGTTTCAAACTTTACAGGGAGGATCTCTTCTACTCTGGGAAATGCGAATTTCCTGGGCGGCTATCTTATCCTGTTGATTCCTGTCTCGATGGCGTTGTTTTTTGTTGTTAAGAGTGTATTGTATAAATCTGTATATGCCGTAAATACGGTTTTCCTTGTGGTTGCTCTTTTCTTTACTCAGACCTTGAATGCCTGGATAGGCCTGGCTTTGGGAGTTCTCGTTTTTGCCGTTCTTTTTATAATCTACATTTCAAGGTACAGAAAACTTATGGTATTTTCGGCATTAGCCCTGATAGCGGTAGCATCATTACTGGTTGTTACCTTTAAGCCCCAGGAGGCAATGGAAAAATTCGAAAAAATAGGTCGGTTTGAAACTTTTGCCGAGCGGGGACGCTGGCTTATGTGGAAAACCGCGGTAGAGATGATAAAAGAAGAACCGATCAAAGGTTTTGGTGCCGGTACTTACAGGGTTCGCTTTACGGAGTATGAAGCTAAACTCCTTAAGAAAAAAGAGTTTGCCGGATATCCTCATATTATTACAAAGGATGCTCATAATGACTATCTGCAGATATGTTCGGAGCTGGGGATTACAGGGCTTTTACTATTATTGCTTTTTATCGGAAGCGTAATACTTGGTGCCGTCAGGAACTTGTCGAAAACGGAGAATGATAAAAAAATTATCTATATCGGACTGCTTTGTGCTCTAATCGCATTTTTAGTTCATATGTTCTTTAATTTTCCGTTGAAGATAGCGCCGTCTGCCGTGTTATTTTTCATGTTTCTGGGTCTTCTTGCCTCGGGTTATGGAGTATATGAGGTCGGGTTTGGAACCAATAAAATCAGAGCTGTAATTTTTTCGCTCTGTCTGGCTCTCTTTCTTGTGGCTGTTCCTCTTCAAATGTTCCTCTTTTTGTCGAATTTAAAACTTGGGATGGCTGTTGAATCTTCGGCAAAGAAGAAAGTAAATTACGGTTTGAAGCTGGCAAGAGCTTCTCTTGTTTACAGCGAAATTGCGGGAAACACGATTGATCTTCGGACGCATTTTTACCTGGGAGAGTTGAATTACAGGCTGTTAAATTATAAAGATGCGGAAGAGGAGTTTAAGAAAGAGGTTGCCTTAAATCCTTACTATCCGGATGCAAGATATAATCTCGGCTTAATTCAGGAGATTAACGGGAACTATGAGGAAGCTTATAAAAATTATTCAATGACTCTGGATATTGACCCTGGTTTTGAAGGCGTCAGCGAGAAAATGGAAAGAATAAAGAACAAAAAACAGAGGAACAGGTGATTGTATGACCTCTTGCTCCAAAAAACCGGAATAACAAAAGAATATTTTTTGCAGTATCTTTAAAATTGGAATTTTAATATAGTTCTGCTTTAATGTAATATGTTATAGTATATTATAAACTGGAGGTTTTATGACTGGAAGAGAAAGATTGTTGAAAGTGATAAGAAAAGAGATTCCGGACTGTGTACCTGTAGCGCCTGATTTTTCAAATATGATACCTGCAAAGCTTACAGGGCTTCCGTTTTGGGATCTTTATCTTTATCAGAAAATTCCGATCTGGGAAGCTTATATTGACTGTGCTAAATATTTTGATATTGATTCTGTAATGGACGGTTATTTTCCTCTTTTATTTCCGGAAGAAAATACTGATTTGAGGCCCTGGCAAAGATATATTGTCTTTAAAAATGAAGAAAGAATAGTCGTTCAGAGAGCTTATAAGGATAACGGGAAACTTGAGTGGGAAAGCTATGTTGATGTTTTTTACTCGGATAATCCGCCTTCGCATGGGGTTGACCCGAAGAAAATAGGCATGCCTGAAGTTCCTTTGAAGTTTGAACTTTTGGAAGGCGTAAAAGAAGTTGATAAAAGTCCTAAAGGTTTTGAAAAGGTTAAAAAAAAGCTGGGAGAGCAGGGGTTAATCGGCGTTTGGGCAGGGGTTACTACTAATGTGCTTGCCACTGAAGAGGGGATATATCATTACTATGATCATCCTGAAGAGCGTGAGATGCTCAGGGACAGTCTGATAGGTAAGGGCGAAGAGCGCATGAAAAAAATACTGGCGATGGATGTAAAACCGGATTTTATCTGTGTCGGGGGTTCCGGAACTTTGATCCATCAGACTTTGGATATATTCCGCGAGATTGCTTTTCCTTCTGTAAAAAGAGTAATTGAAATCGCGACGGCGAACGGGCTTCCGACTCATGTCCATTCCTGCGGACCGGAGAAAGAACTGGTAAAAATAATGGCGGAAGAAACAGGGCTTACGATGATAGACCCGCTTGAAATACCTCCTATGGGAAATTGCGACCTTAAAGAGCTTAAGAGACTTTATGGAAATAAAATAATACTTAAAGGAAATATTCACACTACCGATATAATGTTAAAGGGTTCAACAGATGATGTGCGTAAGGCATGCGAAAAAGCTATAGATGACGCAAGGGAAGGCGGAATGTTTATTCTTTCCACCGGCGATCAATGCGGAAGGGATACGCCTTTTGAGAATCTGAGGATAATGGTGGAAACGGCGAGAAAGTATGGAAAATACTAAGAAAAACGCCAATGAAAGTCTATGAAAGCCAAAAAAATCTTATACTAATTTGGTTTTTATCGTTTCCCTCGGAGTTTGTTTATTATATCTCTTAAACGCCGTTGCGAAATGTTGCGAGGATGAAAACCCGAACTTCATTGCTGTGTCTGAGATATTTCCTTTTCCGCTCTCAAGATATTCTCTGGCTTTAAGTATTTTTTTTCTAAGAATGTATTCCGCGGGAGGGAGCCCTGTTTCTTTTCTGAATCTTGCCTTGAACCAGGAAGAGGATAATCCCATAAAAGCGGCGAGGTCAGGGATCCTGATATTGTCTTCTATATATTTATCGATATGTTGAATTACCCTGTTCATACTGCTTCCTTCTTGCCGGTTTGATTTTGAAGCACATTTTAAGAGTTCGAGAATTATATGAACAAATGCGGTGGAAAGAGCGATATGCCTTAGCGGATGCTTTGGAAGAAGGAGCAGACGGTGAGTATTAGTAAAAGCCGCCTGGAGTTCCCTGGAAGCGGGAAAAAACCTTTTTTTTATTCCAAGAAGTTCTTTTATTAAGAGTTTGCTTTGTTTGGGACCAAGACCAAAGATATTGTTTTTGCCCGGTAAAGGCCGCATATTAATCCAGTAAAGCTCTCCTTTTTCCTGAGATTGTTTTCCGCTGCTGTGGCTCTCCCCCGGTTTTGTGAGAAAGATATCTCCGCTTTTTAAAAGGTAGTCCTTTCCGAAAACACTGTAATTCTGATAGCCTTTTTTCAGATAACATATCTCGAAACCCTCGTGAGTGTGCGACTGAAGCGGTGTTAAGGCTTTTCCAGTATTGTAATTTCCAAAAACAGGCACCTCTTTAAACCCGTGGTCTTTCGGGCCGAAGGTTCGCCGTACTGTCTTTTGCTCGTTTTTCCTCATGTATATAATTATACTGGATATAAAAATAAACGCAATATAAATATAATAAGTGTAGAATTATCATGAAAGGCTATGATATTATCGAAAAGTAAAACAGAGGTGTTGTATGAAGGTTGATTTATTAAGACATAACGAAGAAGTGAAAATAGTATGGGATGCATTTTATGCAGGCAAGCCTGTTCGTGTCCCTATGATTATCGGTTGTAATATCCGCATGATTTTACTTGATCCGAAATTAAATATGAAAAAAATAACATTTAAAGAGTACTCGGAAGATCCAGATATTATGCTGAAAGAACAGATGGGGTTTAGAAAATGGTACAGCTTGAACGTTCCGCAGGATGCCAGAATGGGTGTTCCAGAGGAAGGTTATAATATTGTAGTTGACTTACAGAATTATTCCGAAGCGGCCTGGTTTGGATGCGGGGTGCATTACAGAGAAGGCCAGGTTCCGGATACTGAGCCGATATTAAACGGGGATAAAAAAAATATTTTGTTTGATAAAGGTATTCCCGGCCCTTTTGGCGGATTAATGGCAAAGAATATTAAGTATTATGAGTATTTTAAACAAAAACAAAAAGAAAATTATCGGTTTGAAGGTATTCCTGTCAGCGCAGTAGAGCTTTCCGGAATGGGAACAGATGGTGTAATGACAACAGCGCTTAATTTGAGAGGAGTAGAGCTGCTTACTGATTTTTATGAAGATCCTGAGTATGTGAAAAAATTATTTGCTTACATAACAGAGGCGACTATAAAAAGAATTAAAGCTTTCAGGGAATATTTAAATATACCTGAAAAAAGCAAAGGTATCTGGTTCGCTGATGACAGTATTGCCAATATCTCTGCCGATATGTATAAAGAGTTTGTCATGCCCTATCATAAAAAACTTATAGCTGAATTATCCGAAGGCGGCCCGAGTACTATACATTTATGCGGAGATGCCACGAGGCATTTTAAAACAATACGGGATGAACTAAACGTAAATCAGTTTGATACGGGTTTTCCTGTAGATTTTGGCCGGTTAAGGAAAGAGCTGGGCAGGGACGTAGTAATTTACGGAGGACCAAATATTAATCTACTGCTCAGAGCTGATATTCCTGCAATAGTAACTGAAACAAAAAGGATATTGCAGTCAGGTATAACTGAAGGCGGTAAATTTGTTATAAGGGAGGGTAACAATCTGGCGCCCTGTACTCCGATGG
>JAZDIO010000204.1:0-4000 GCA_043804965.1 Candidatus Firestoneibacteriota bacterium
TGAAAGAGGTATAACGTCAGGATCTTCCAGCTTTCCTGTGACTCTGAACGGAATGGATATTATGTTGCCATCCAGGATCCGGTTGACGAGAGGAATATATTTAATAATAAGATCGACGGTTTTAAACGGGGAAATCAGAACGATAAGATCGACGTTCTTTTTATTAAGATCTATATTGCCGGTGCAGACTATTGCCATCGAAGCGCCGTCGATAACTAATTTGGTAATAACAAAATCACCTTTTTCCAGTTTTCCGGATGCAGTTATTGTGTTATAGGCAAAGCCTTCTCCGACAAGATCAGGAATTTTGCCCCTGAAAATTTCTGTTAAATTCAGGATTGCGAATATTTTCGACAAAAATCCGAGTTGGTATATTCTTCCTTCCTTTGCTTTAAAATCGAGTGTTCCGTTTAGCAGTCTTGTGACTTCGGCTCCTTTACCCTTTGTAAATATTTCACCGTCTAAACTGAAAGAACCGGTTGCCACCTGCCGCTTGTTGAAAAAACAATTAATGGAAGAATCGAGTTTTTCATCGCGGGCAAAGGGAAATATCCTGAATTCAAATTTGTTCCGGTATGTTTCAATGATTCCGGTAAGCGAAACCCCGCAAAGATCCGCGTCAATCAGCGCAAAGGAAATATTTCCTGCACCAAGAGTTATATCCGTATGAACAGGGCTGAATGTCAGCTCCCCGTATTTGAAATATTTTACTTTTGCCTTTATTATTCCTGAAAGGAAGGAATTTGTTGAACTCTTTTTATCCTTGTCTGTTCGAAATAATTTGCTATCGGCAAACTCCTTGATGCTTGACCACTCCAGAAAATCGGCTGTAGCATTCACATCGATCTGCAATTTTTCCTTTGACAAAACAGCGTTTCCATTAAAGGCTATATTGTTCCTGCCGGATGCTATTCTGCATTCTTCTATTACGACCCTGCTTTCCTTGAGTCTTTTCGGATATTTTTTCCCGGGAGTTTTAAATGTCAGGCTTGTTATTGTAACAGGCTCCTTGAAAAGATCATCATAATCTATGATCAGATTTTCAATTTTACCAGAAGTATTAAAGCTCCATGCCTGCGGGGCAAAAAGGGGTCCATTTAACTCAAGATTATTAAGGTTTACCGTGCCTCTGGGGAATGAAATGTTTTTCAAGGCTGTTTTGGCGCTTTGAAAGGACAGAATAAACTGATTGATATCTTTTGCATGGATTCTCGATTTTTCAGATAAAATTTTAAAAGAATTATCTTTGTCATGTTTGAATCCGGCCGACAGGTCCGAGATTGACGATTTTCCGCACAGAGCATTTGTAAGTTTGAAATAAATCATCGAATCGTCAAGGAAAAATTTTTCACCACTGACCGCAACCGGAGTCGGAAATCTTTCGTACACGACCAGCAGGTTAAATCTGGAAACATCTACCTTGACATGAGTTGAGCCTCCGCCGTCATTTATGGTTAATTTCCCGTCTGCCTGGCCCTCGCATTTTTTGATTAAGGAAAGCTCGTGCAAAAAAGTTTTATTTTCCACAACCTGCTCAAGAACGGAAGGCAGTCGTGAAAGATCGGCATGGATGGATGTGTCCAGATAGAAGAGGTCGCTGTTGTCCGATAAGCCAAGTTTAAGCACACCCTGTATCGCAGTGGAATTCCCGAGACGGCCTTCAAGATTGCTTCCTTCAAGAATACCAAGTGAAACCGTCACATCCCCTTTGACGCTTTCAAGCTCAAGAGACGGCTCCGGAACTGAGATTTCACCGTCAAGAATATTTGCTTTAATTAATATATTTTCGATATTCCCCAGCTCTGAAAGCGACTGCGCTTTGGCGGTTATGTTGATGAAAGGCACCTTCCCGCCTTTTATTACATCAAATATATCTTTAGCAGTGCCTGAATTCCCTTCAAGGAAAAGGACAACTCTCCTGGTTGTATTTATATCGACATTCGTTCCGTTCAGATCAAATTTTACAAGGGAAAGAGAGTCGCTCGTGAAAAAATTTCCGGCAAGGCTTAATTCCGGGTTAACAAGATCGAGCTTCTTTATGGTAATGATGGTTTTATCTTTATCGGCGATTATATTTCCTGAGAATGATCTTGCGTTGATAATTAAATTTTCATCATTTCTCTGAAATGAAAGAAGGGGAATTTCCCCTTCGAATTTTGAAGAAAACTTTAAAAATCCTTCCTTATTGAAACTTGCTTTTATATTTGCATGCGAATCATTGAGCTTTAAACAGGAATCAGGGAAATAATAATCAAAAAGAGGCCTGGGGTTTAACTTCAACAATTCAATACGCCCTTCGCCGGCCGAACTATCGGGAAGAAATTGACCGTTGATCGATATCTTTTCACAGATATTAGATTTGCCGGTTAACGCTATTTTAAGCCGGCCTGATTTTAACCTTGAACGTAACGATATTCCATCAAATACGAAAGAACGGTGATTCCCGGTATAAAGATATATTTCCGCGCTTCTGATCTGGACGGCAAGATCTGTTTCTCTTATGGATATATGTTTGAGAAGAACATTGAGCTTTTTTTCAATCTCCTGAAAAGTAATATCTTTAAACAATTCAACCTCTTCAGGCACCTTTTCGGGCATGAATATTTTTATGAGAGGAGCATCAAGATAAAACTTGTTTACTTTAACCTCTCCCTTTAATAAGGGCAGGATTTCGGGATACGCTCTTATTAAATTTACCTTAACGGCAAATTTCTCCGGTACCGACAGGCTTGTGTTGTGAATCTGTGCATGCAGGCGCGGAAAGAACATCAGTTCGACATTCTGGAGTCTGATCTTAAATCCTGTTCTTTCGGATACGTATCCGGCTATTCGGGCTTTAAGATATTCCTCGTTTATAAATTTTGGAAGTAAAAGGTAAAGGACCAATAAGAGGATTATTAATAATCCAGCGAAAAATGTTGACCAGAATAAAATTCTTTTGATGAATTTCATGTAATCATAAATAGCACCAAACGCCGCCCGGTCAAGTCAAAACTGTCTTTATCAATCTTTGCCGGACAACTTGCCCATATTATTTATTTGTGTTAGAACTCGGACAATTGAGAAAAACTAGTTTCCGGATGAACACTAACCATAATTAACGACCGGAAACGGATATAACACGGAGGAAGATGGGTTCGGGAATAAATGAGATAGCATTGATAGCATTGATAGCTTTCGCAATATTTTTTATACCGAGGATGAGAGCCGGTAAAAGGCAGGAGATAACATTTGTCAAACCGGCAAAGAAGATACTTGTAGTTTCCGGACGCGTGCGCCTTGCAATATTTCTTTCCATTTTGTGGATTATCGCTGCGGCATTCTTTTTCGAGCCGTGGAATAAAAATCTGATTACTTTCTGTTATATAGGCGCAGGGCCGGTATTTTTGGGGTGGGGCTTAAGCTGGGTTGCCGCGGGCTACAAAAAGTACAGACGTTAAAAACTCTCTGCTGACTTGTATGCGGTATGAATGGAATAAGTGTTTTAGGTCCTAATTAGCTGGGGAAAGGGGTCCTGGATCACCAACGTTTTATGATTTGAGTATTGCATCAATCCGCATGTCTTTTTCTTCCCATACCGAATTGATCCATTTCTGGAAATTCTCTCTGAATTCAGCATTGTTGACATAGTCACCGATTATATCTTTCTTAACCGGCAAAGTTTCGACCATTACTTTTATTTCCCCGATTTTTCCGCACAGGAAAGCCCAGAAGCTCTTTGCCCCATCGGGATATACGATCGTCACATTTACTATCTTATGCAATTGCTCGCCCATTGCAGAAAGAACAAAGGCTACTCCTCCGGCCTTGGGATTAAGCAGGTTGGCATACGGAGATTTCTGTCTCCTGTGTTTTTCAACGGTAAACCGGGTTCCTTCAACAAAATTCATTACGGATACAGGGATTGTCTTGAATTTTTCGCAGGCCTTTTTTGTAATCTCTATGTCTTTTCCTTTCAAGTGAGGATACTTATCAAGGAAAGCCTTGGAATATCTCTTCA
>JAZDIO010000205.1:0-2288 GCA_043804965.1 Candidatus Firestoneibacteriota bacterium
GTCTTGACGGTATAAAAACTTCGCCGTAATTCCTTGCGGACATTTGGCAAAATTTTTCTAATGTGCCTCAGACCAAAGCCTGGCTCAGAAATATATTGTAAAGCTGTAGCTTTTTCCGGCCGGCAGGTTTTGAGAAAAGCCTCGTCGATTCGAGCGGGCATGGTGTCCGCCGGAAGCTTTAATATGCCGGACGAGCGAGAATCGGCGCGGAGCGAAGGTTGCCTCGCTGGGGCAACCGAGCGTCTTTTCGAAAGCCTGCCGGACGGAAAGGCGTTTATTAAAATTTTTCTTGTGTTTTTTGTTTTCCTGTATTAAAATACAGTTAACATGATAAAAAATATTTTGGTTTTGTGCTTTTTCTGCGCATCTTTCTCGGGAGTTGCTTTCTGCCAGGAAACAACGGAGATCGATTCGCAGGTTGTCAGCGTAAGCCTTGACAAAGAATATCTTATAATCAAGGCGGGAGAGACCGCCGGCGTTGAAATAGGCGACGGGCTTATTATTCATAGGGAAGGCGAAAAAATAGCCGAGGCGCAGATCATAGAAGTCAGGCCGGAAGTAGCCGCGGCAGAAATTTTACATACGGAGAAGGCTATTAAAGAGGGGGATAACGCTTTAATTGTTAAAAAAACAAAAAAGCGCCGCGACTCAAAGAAAGAAAAACCTTACCTGGAACCAAAAAAATCCAAATGGACGACTCTTTTAGGGTCCGGCGCAAAAATTGACTCTGTGTCGCCGGTAGAAACAGTAAAACAGGGCAGGATTCAGACCGGTCATGGAAGCGGCGCTGTAAGTACCGGCATAGACATAAATCCGAGCGTTGTATTTTCATATGCCCTGATGGTTTTAAGGGAAAATGGCTACTCTGTAATATTTTCAAGCAGGGTAACCGGCGTTATTTCAGCTACAAAACCCGTGGAGCTTTCTATCATGAAAGAATTATGGGCAGACGCCACGGCTAAAATAGAACACAAGATCGTAGTATCTATTGAAATAAAAAACAACGGCGGGGTCAGCGAATTGAACATAACGGGATTCAAAGAGCATTCTCAAAAAGGGAAACAGGTAAAATTTCCCATTGCGAGAGGATCTAAATATTACGGCGACTTAGCGGATCTTGTTTCAAAAATAAAAGAACGCGCAGGGTTTTGAGAGTTTTGAAAGATAAAAATATAAGCCGATCTTTATTAATAATATACGATTTACTTTACGGGAGGTTTGGCCCAAGGCATTGGTGGCCCGGCAATACAAGAATTGAGATAATAATAGGCGCGATTCTTACGCAAAACACCGCGTGGAGCAATGTAGAAAAGGCCATAAAAAACTTAAAAAAAGCGAGGGTGTTAAGCGTAAACAAGCTTCGCGGTATCTCTGAAAAAAGACTTGCCGGGTTAATAAGGCCTTCCGGTTATTATAATGTGAAAGCGGGCCGAATAAAGAATTTCCTTGAATTCCTGGGCATCCGTTACAAAGGGTCTATCGGCAGAATGTTCGGGGCGGATCTTTATAAATTAAGGGAAAATCTGCTGGCTATTAAAGGCATAGGCAGGGAAACAGCGGACAGCATTATCTTGTACGCGGGGAATAAACCTATTTTCGTGGTGGATGCGTATACAAAAAGGATACTTTCCAGGCACGGTTTTATAGGCAAGGAGGCGGAGTACGGGGAAATACAGTCCTTGTTCATGAATAATCTTCCGGAAGACGTCCGGTTATTCAATGAGTTTCACGCATTAATAGTGGAATTAGGAAAATCGATATGTAAATCAAAGCATCCATTGTGCAACATATGCCCCATAAGAGGCATACGGAGGAGAAAAAATGCCAGAAGAAGCAAAGAAACAGGAAGAAACTAAGAAAGCGCCGGAACCGGTAGAAAAACCCGCTAATTGCATGAAATGCAATAAAAGGCTTAAAAGAAAAGCATGGTATTATAGGAATAACGGCTATTATTGTTCCAAAGGCTGCTGGCAGCAGGCTGTCAAAGCAGCGGCAAAAAAGAAAGAGGCAAAAACGTAACTTATGATTGACCGCCGTAAAGATATAAGGGCAAAAAAACGAATACCTCTCAAGCTCGCGGACTCTACCTTTGACGTTATAACGGAAACAGTCGACATAAGCTCGTCCGGGGCCTACTGCAGAGTAACCAGAAACCTGCTCCCCATGTCAAAGATAGACGTCATGCTTCTTGTGCCGGGGAAAGACAGTGAAAGCCCTACAAAAAAAATAAGATGCAAGGGTGTAGTTGTCCGATCGGAACCGGCTATAATAAAAAATACCGATAAAGC
>JAZDIO010000206.1:0-2200 GCA_043804965.1 Candidatus Firestoneibacteriota bacterium
TGCGGTAGTTGCCGAAGAAGTCAGGAGGTTAGCGGAAAATTCTGCCCAGTCAACAGAGCAGATCAGCAGCTTAATCCGCACCATTCAGAAAGAAACTGCCAAGGCTGTTAGTTCAGTTCAAATTGCTTCTAAGGAAATAGAGGAGGGCCGGGTAGGTATGGATAGGGTTTGTCAGGCTTTGGATAAAATTTCCAAAGCCGCCGGGCAGACTGCTGTTCAAGTGGACCAGATTGCTTCTGCTTCTGAGGCTCAACTTATCAGCGCCCAGGAAGTAAGCAAGACAATTGAAAAAGTAGCGGCTTTTGCCGAACAATCCGCTTCTTCCACTCAACAGGCATCTAGCTCCGTAGAGGAAGTTACGGCAAGTATGGAAGAAATGTCGGCCAATGCCCAAGAATTAGCCGAAATGTCTTCTGATTTACGTGAACAGGTTAGAATGTTTAAAATTAAGGAACCCACCCCAAAAGAAGAGCCTTCCCTAAAAGTATAATAAGAAACGCTTTCCGTCTTGCGCCGAGACGCTTTCCGCCCTAGCGAGCAGAAATATGCTACGTTAAGGAAAGTGTCTCCAAAAATACATCGCCGCGCCAGGAAAGTGTTTCTGAATACCCACTCCTTTAGAGACAGTTTCCTTTGCGTGGCGGATTTTTGCTTTCCAAGACGGAAACAGTCTCTACGTCAGCAATTCTTTGCTCATATAAACAATGTTAACTCAGACAAAAGTTAAATTTTTACCTTGAAATATGACTGAAAATCAGTTATATTTTATTTGAGTCTAAAATAGGTTATACCGAAAAACCCCTATTTTTGTCATCCTGAGGCGAAGCGAAGGATCACGTTTTTAGATTCTTCGTCGAGACTTCGTCTCTCCTCAGAATGACGCGCGGAGCAATAATGGCCTTTTTCAGTAAGAACTAAAATAGGTTATACTAAAAACCCCTATTTTCGTCATCCTGAGGACACTGACCCTGAGCACATTCGCTTCGCTCAGTGTAAACTCCGCGAAGGGGAAGTGGACGAAGGATCTCGTCGCCCCGCAAAGGCGGACTTTCCAGAATGACAGCAGGTGTAAATGTTAACCTAAACAAAAGGTTGATATTTACCTTGAAATATTGGGATAAATCAGTTATATTTTAATTGTAGCAGGTAATTTTTTTGAGTGATTAGTAAATACTTTTAAAAAGTTTTGTTGTATCCTGAAAACGATAAAAGCCAAACCCGTCGTAAGGCGGGGACGGAAAGCCACGGATCGAATAGGGGAATTTACCAACCGCTTTTTTGTTAATCATTCTTCTTTCCTCGATAGCCGGGTTGCCGAAGTAAAACCAGACAACCCGGTTTTTTTATTTTATACCCTAAAACATAAAAAATAATGATAGATAATATAAAGGTAGTACTAATAACGGCCATAATGGCTTTGACCGGGCCCTTAAGCATTTGCCTGCACGCAGAAGATTATCCTGCGGGATACCTGGGAAACGGTTACCGTGACTACCTTTCCGGAAAAATAAGCCAGGGCTATCAAGCCGAGGTTTTTACGAATATAGACATGCGGATGAAAGAAAGAATTAATAGGAGAAATGAAGTTGAAACCATGGTGAGCGCCTCTTATCAGGCTGCAACAACCTCGACTAATGGCATTTCTGCTGTCCAGTCCGGCATAGCTGATAACTCTGAGGCTACTATGAAAGATGCCGAAATGCAGAAACAGCAGCGGGAAAAGGTCGCCGCTACCCAGGGGGTTTTTAATTACCTTCCTGGTTCAGACGGGAAAAAAGTTTATTTTAAGGACGGTTTAACCCACCATGTTGATAATGAAAGGTCAGTAGATGAGTTTGGGAATGTAAGTTATCGGAATTCCTATAATTATCAGTATAATGACAACCGCCTCATCGCTGGCTTTGAAGCCGACACCAAAGATAACTTAGGCAATACTAACCATCTCCGGCAATATGGGATGATTTATACCGATGATTCGGTATTTTACGCTGACGACGATACAAATGCCAACAGGAACCTCCGGGAATATTTAATTGAAGAAACTGATTCTGCCGGGAATACTAAAAAAACCCATGTTCTTGAAGGTAATTTTGAAGGCAAATTTATGCGGTCATTCTCTCAGACTATAGCAGATAGCGTATATGGCAATAGTTATTTTACCCGCGCCAATATTAACTATCTGGATAATAATCCGCGCCGC
>JAZDIO010000207.1:0-9576 GCA_043804965.1 Candidatus Firestoneibacteriota bacterium
CCTAAAGAAAAGTATAAGCTGTGGAAAATAATTGAAACTGTTTTTTTATTGAATGTGGTTTGTAATAACAAATAAAAGGACGTGAGAAAATGAAAATTATTGTTACCGGAGCGGCGGGGTTTATCGGGAGTTGTATAATACGAAAGTTGAATGATGAAGGGATTAATAATATTCTGGCGGTGGATCAGTCGGATAATCCTATGAAATGGAAGAATCTGGAAGGGAAGAAAATTGAGGACTATGCTGATAAGGATGAACTTGTTTCCCTTCTGCCGAAATATGGTCCGGATGCAATAATCCATATGGGGGCTTGTTCTTCGACTATGCAGATGGATGTAAAATTTCTTAGGAAAAATAATTTTGAATATTCCAAAACATTGGCTGAGTATTCCTTGAAAAACAAAGTGCCTTTCCTTTATGCTTCTTCTGCGGCTACATATGGAGATGGAAGTTCGGGATATAGCGACGAAGATAAAAGTACGCTGATTCAAAAGCCGCTTAATCCTTATGGTAAATCCAAGCAGATGTTTGACCTCTGGCTTTTAAAGAATAAACTTCAGAACAAAGTGACAGGGTTCAAGTTCTTCAATGTATTCGGGCCGAATGAATATCATAAAGCAGGAATGATGAGTTTAATGTGTAAAGCTTACGCTGGGGTTGTGGCGGGGAAACCTATGCGGCTTTTTAAGTCCTATAAGGCAGGTTATGCCGACGGGGAGCAGATGAGGGATTTTATCTACGTGAAAGACGCCGTGGATATTGTCTACTATTTCCTAACTCATCCAAAAAAGAGAGGTATCTTTAATGTTGGTACAGGTAAAGCCCGAAGCTGGAATGATGTGGCAAAAGCACTTTTTTCTGCCGCAGGCAAAAAACCCAAGATAAAATACATAGAAATGCCCATGATAATCCGTGACAAATACCAATACTTCACCGAAGCCGACATGACCAAACTACGCCGCGCCGGATGTAAACATAAATTTCTGAGTCACGAGTCAGCAATCAAGGATTATGCAAAGTATTTGAAGAATAAGAGTTACTGGTAAGAAAAGATATTTATAAATTGTAAATGGCCTTGACTACGGGTTTGGTCTGAAGCAGTAGAAAATTTACTTAAAGGAGACGTTAGCATGAAATATCTAGTCACCGGCGGTTCCGGTTTTCTCGGTATCAATCTTATTCGTTTCTTACTCTCTAAGGGGCATGAGGTAACATCTATTGATTTCGCAGAGTTTACCTATCCTGATGTTAAAGATAAAATAAGAATTATTGACGGAGATATAAGAGATAAAGCAGCGGTAAAAAGGGCAATGGATGGCGCGCAGATTGTTGTCCATTGCGCGGCGGCGCTTCCTTTGTATTCAAAAGAGGATATTTATACTACGGATGTTGACGGTACCAGAAATGTTATTGAGGCGGCGAAAGAAGCGAATACGGAAAGGTTTATTCACATTTCTTCAACTGCTGTTTATGGTATTCCTGACCATCATCCTTTGAGGGAGGATGATAAACAATGCGGGGTGGGCCCTTATGGTGAAGCTAAAATTCTTGCGGAAGAAGTCTGCCTCGGCTTTAGAAAGCAGGGGATGTGCGTGCCGATTATCAGGCCGAAATCTTTTATAGGCCCGGAGCGGCTCGGGGTATTTGCTCTCTTTTATGACTGGGCTAAAGACGGCAGGGGTTTTCCGATGATTGGGAAGGGCAAGAATAAATATCAGTTCCTGGATGTGGCTGATTTGTGTGAGGCGATTTATCTGACGGCTACACTGGATAGGCAGGTTGTTAACGATACCTTCAACATCGGCGCCAAAGAGTTTACTACCATGGGAGAGGACTATCAATCCGTTTTGGATTACGCCGGCTTTGGAAAAAAGATAAAAGGGTTCCCTGCCGGTCCGGTAATTATGATATTAAGGTTGCTTGAATTTATGAAACTCTCCCCGTTATACAAATGGGTGTATGAAACTGCTTCCAAAGATTCCTTTGTCTCCATAGAAAAAGCGGAAAAAAAACTAGGGTACAAACCTAAATACTCCAACAAGGACGCCTTACTTCGAAATTATAAATGGTATCTGGAAAATGAGGATAAATTTGCGAAAAGTTCAGGAATCTCCCACCGTGTTCCCTGGAAGCAGGGAGTACTGAAAGTAATAAAGATGTTTTTTTGAAAAACGAATTGTCAGACTGTGCCGTTTTTTGACGAAGTAGCTCTGCTAAATTATACAATCGCCGTAACGGCCTAAATCAACTACCTTTTGGATAGCATCATAAAATAATCAATGGATTTTGTCGTTAAAAGTAATATAGTTAAATATTCCCTTAATGCATAAGGGGTTACAAAAACAATAACAAATACAGTTTAACAACATATTCTTATTCCTTTGCTATCAGAACAATTTTCTTTAAGAAAACGCAAAAGAATCTTGACAAATGACCGTTATTTATATATAATTTACTAGCTTATGCGTATTTTTAAGCTTTTTCAGTGAAAGTGAAAAGAAGAGGCAAAAGGAGCGTATTTTGTATAAAAGCTATTGGGGTATGAATGTAAAACCTTTTGAAAACATCCTGGGTGTTATTAGTCATTAGTTATCAGTAATTATCTATTTTGGAGGTTTAAAGTGGCTGATGATATGAACTTACCGCCTGCGCCGGAAGGCGGTAAGAAGCAGAACGCCGTGCCGTCTTTTCCGGATTTTTCTCCGATTTCTAAGAACTCCTTTTTGAAAGCCCCCTCCTCCCGTCAAGGAGAAAAAGGCCTTGCGGATAAACCTGTAACGACCCGGAGCGGTTTGCATAAGAAAAAACTTGGAATTAATGAAATAAAAGAAAAGCTGCAGAGAGAGCTGAGAAAACCCGGGGTCAAATTTGATGTTCAAAAACAGGAACTTAAAAAGGAAATTGACAGTTACCGCCGGAAACTTAAAAAAGAAAAAGAGCAGTGGGATAAAATTGTTGCCGAAAAAAAGAATGAGGTAAGAAGAATAAAAGATGCCTTAAACGGAAAAGATCAACTGGTAAACGATAAAATAATAGAAGTGGAAACCAAACTTAAAAGTAAAATGAACAGAGAGCGTTCCCGCCTGGCTATGGAGAAGAAATCTCTCGAGAGAAAAAATAATGAGTTGGAGAGCCGGCTTAAAGAAATTGAAAGCGGCTGGAAGAAGAAAGAACAAGAAATAGGGTGTCTTCAGAAAAAAGCTTTAAACGAACTTAAAGGCGCTGAGGAAAAACTTCAGGAAGAGAGGGAGAAGACCTGGCAAAGAGCTCTAAAAGCGAAAGAAGACGAGATAAACTCGCTTAAAGTTGAAATTACCCTTCAGGAATCCAGGATTCGCGCGGTGCTTGAGAAAAAGCGGGAAGAGGTTAAAGATATTGAAGAGAAAACCGGAAAAACAATAAGGGATAAAACAGAACAGATTGTAAAAGAAAAAGAGAATTCTTTTGGCAGGGAGCGGGACAAGCTTCTTGAGTTTTTAAACGCGAAGGACGGAGAGATTAAAGCGATAAATGCAGAACTTAAGACCGTTTTGAAAAATCGCGAAAAAGAATTTAAAATGTTGCGTAAAGAAATCTCAGAAGAACAGGTTCAAACTCTGTGTAAACTTGAAGAAGACCGTGCCGCGGATTTTAGGAGAGAGCAGGAGCGGCTTAAAAATCTTGAGTGTATAATAACAGAAAAGGATAATGAAAAGAGACGTTTAGAGACTGAAATAAATATAAAGAACGGCGTTATATTTGAAAAAGAGGAGAAACTCCGTAAGTTTGAGATTTCTATGCGCCGTCTTGAATATGATAAACAGTTGCTTTCCGAGGACCTGGCAAGAAGCAGAGCTGAGGTTAACAGGGTAAAAGAAAGGAGCCTGTATGAAGTATCGGGATTTAAAGAAGACAATGAAAAACTGCAAAAAACGCTGGCGGAAAAGAATACTGCGATAGAAAGCTTGAGAAGTACTCTTGCCAGGCTGAATGAAGAAAGCGCCAAGGTGGAAAGAGAATATAATCTTGAAACCTCAGGTAAAGCATCGCTTATTTCCGAGCTTGAGAGGGTTAAGGCCGAACTTAAAGTGCTGAAAGAGCGGGGACAGAGCGATAATCTGGCCTCTCAGATGAACGATAAAGATACGATAATAAGAAGCTTGAATGATACTATTTCAAAAATTGAAAAAGAGAAAGCAGCTATAAAAGATCTTATCCTGGAAAAGAGTCAGGCTGAAGAAACGAAAGATAAGGAACTGAAAGATCTGATGGATATGGTTTCAAACCTTACCGAAGATAAGAATAAATTTGAGTTTAAAACCAAAGAGCTTGAAGCAGACCGCGAAAACGCGTTAAATGAACTGAATGCCGCTCAAAGCGAACTGGTCCGTTTGCGGACGGAAGCGGAAAGTTTGAAACGCTCCTACGAGGAACAGCCGGAAGAGATAAACAGGATAAAAAACGGTATAGATGCCAATCTTTCCAGATTGGACGAACAGAACAGGTATATTGAAGAACTTAAAAACGAAATCACGGCTGCCGGAAATAATCTCAAAACAGCTGCGGATGAGGCGGCTGCTGCAAAAGAAATCTTGAAGAACAAGGAAATCGAAAACCAGAAATTACAGGTTGAGCTTGGAGGCCTGATGACAAGATCGGAAGAACTTTCAAAACTTGCTGAGGAAAAAGACAATCAACTTAGTGGTATTACATCGGATTTCAACGGGAAACTTGAAGCTCTGGCGGAGGCTCTTAAAGCCAAAGAAAAAGACCTGGAAACGGCGAAAGAAAAGGTTGTGGAACTTGAACACCGTATAAAAAATGATTATAAAATAAAGGAAGAAGAGCTTAAGCTTGCCATAAGCCGGCTCCAGATGCAGCTGAAAGAGATTACGGGAAGGCATGAAACAGAGCTTAAAGCTGAAAAGCAAAAACTGCAGGCTATTCAGGCGGAATACGCGCTGCGTGAAGCGCAGTGGACTTCACAAAAGGACAAGGAAAAAGAGACCAGAGGCCGGATGGCCGACATGGAAGCGTCTTATGCAAAACTTAAAAAAGATGCTTCTGATAATGCGGAGAAATTTACCTCCGAACTCGAAAATGCGCAGTCAAAGATTTCTGCTTTTGAGGCCAGGATCAGTGAGAGCGAAGAAAAGATGCAAAAATTTGACAAGGAAAATAATATTCTTGCCGAACAGCTTATGAAAGAAAAGGAAGAAAAAGAGAAGTTGTCTAAAAAATATGCCGATATGGAAGTCCGGCTGAAAGATCTCCGTAGAAAAATGGGCATCAAATTTATCCTCTGGCTTTGGTATCCCAATGAACCGAGAGACTGAAGAAACAATAAACTCGAATTTGATTATGTATTATGAAACTCTCCGAGCTTACGCACGGAGTTTCGACGATAGGAGGTTTTTAGATTATTCATGCCAAATTTACCACCCTGTACCGTAATGGTGCAGGGCACGTCCCACGAGCTCATGAGTTCTGAGCTGTTTTCTTTGGCATAACGTCATAAACGAATAAACCTTCAAGGAGTAAATAAATGAAAAAAGTAATCCTTCTTGTTCTAATAATAGCGCTCTCGGCATGTTTGGTTTATTCTGAGAGCATGGATTCGAAGATGCAGATTCTGTCCGGGCAGGTTTCGGCGTTTCGCAGTTTGGAGAGTTTTGTAAAGGGGATTTACGAATACGAGGGATTAACAGGCGAGAATGCGGACGTAAGCGGGGAGTTATATTACTGTGAATGGGGTTTTCTCGCCCAGTATCCAGAAAAATCCGCGGTATACCTGAATTATTACGTTAAAACAGGAATTCCGGAATATAAGTTGCTTTCAGAACAAATAATTTCGAAACTTTATAAGGTATACAGCAGTACGAAAGATAAAGACAAAAAAAATTGGATCCCGACAATGCAGTTAATTTCAGACGACGGGAAGTATTATGGGTATTCCAAAGGCAGAAGATTCAGCAGAAATAGCGGATCTAATCCTTTTTCTTTTGATCAGAGTAAGTGCAAATATTTTATTAAAAATGCTGGTTTTCCGGACGCTTTTGGGCTGGGCCTGTTTGAACTTTCAAAAAACGCAAAATACCTGAGTGAAGATTCTAGAAAACAACTGATTGAAATAATTAACGGCATGCTTGATTTCTGGCACCGGGAATATATGATAGTCTGGAAAAGCGGGAAGATGTATTACAGGACGGAGGATGTTGAGCCTTTGACGGCGCAGAAACAAAAAGGGGATATTTCCTGGGGGTGCCTGGCTTCCGATGTTGTCTATTCTCTGAAAGCTTTGTTTGAAATGGGAGAGAACACGGATAGATTTGAACAAAGAGTTGGAAATTTCGTTAAATCGTATATAGACGGGCGGCTGTTACATCGCAATGCGGCAAGAATCGAATACCTTGACGATAGAATGCTTGAGCTGGCTGATTATTACTATAAAAAGGGAATTAATAAAGATCTTGCAGACAAAATATACAGCACCCTGAAATATGCGTACGCGAAAACAGATAAAAAAGCTGTTTTTATGTATGGAGGAAGTCTTACCAATCATTCCACGATTCCTTTTTTAAGCATTTTCAGCAAACTTAAGGATAAAGAGTCGTTTAAAACTTTATGGGATGATATCTGGGAAAACAACTTCAGTGAAAAGACCGGAATATTGATACCCTCAACAACGACCGGAATAAACGGTTCGGCTTATCATGCCTTACTTGGTTACGGTTGCAGTGCGTGGAAAAACGGTACCATCTCTGATGAAGAATTTAACGCAGCTCTTCGAAAGTACTATATGTTTAAGGGAAACCCTGAAAATTACAGGGATCTGGATGACTGGGTTATGGAGACCGGACGCCTTCTGGATGGAAAAGAACCGTATTGGTTAGCCGCTCCCTATGACAGCTACCCCGAGAAGGTCGAAAGTGAAGCGAGTTACGGCAAGAGAAATTCTCCGCAGGGGATGACTATTGACAGGTTTTATCGGGGAGTAAATCCGGATTCCAGGACAAATAGAAATAGAAACACATATTACCAGTTCACGGCTCCGGCGGAAAACCATGCAGAAAAAATATTTTACGCTCAGACTATGACCTTTAATATTATTGAAACCGGAGAAAACAGTATAATCGATTTACCGTCCGACCTTTCAAAAGAAGAGTTTTCGATTCAAAAAACCTTTACTTATGCGGATGCCCCAAAAGACGCCTATTGTCTGGGTATCTTTGATGTGACGGATTATTATTACAAAGATAAGCAGATTCCCGTTGTAAATGGCTATGAGGTTTCCAAAGTGGAAATAGAGAAAGAAAGCAGGGCTTTTGAATTGTCCCATATGCTGGACTATGAAAGACCGAGAAGCGGAAAGCATCGAGCCCGTCTGTGTGTATTGATACCAAACAAGAAAAACGGAGATAAGGGTGAAGTAACAATATCATTCAGAAAAAGCAAAGGCGCGTATTATCTCGAAAATGAATATTCTCCGGAGCTGAAATCCCCAGTTGACCTGCCGTTTGTAAGAATATCCCAGCAGGATACAACGTTTGAATATGCGTATGAGGATGCTGTTAAATATTTCGAGAATTACATGAAAAGAAGAAAAATATCAGACGAAGAGCTCGTTTTGAATAATTGGGAAAAGCTGTATATTATATATTCATTTGAAAAAGAGAAAAAAACCGAGAAAAAACATAACGAAGCATTGAAAGAGCTCTTGAGCAGTATAAAAAGCTATATTGCAAAAGTCGACGAGACCAATATTGCAAACACGGCCGAAAGAGTAAAAGTGCTTTCAAGAATATATATGTTATTAAAAGAAGATAACCCCGGTGAGACACCTGATCAGCTGGGAATTCGCGAACGTTTACAAAAGGATGCCGGTATCCTTTTAAATGCCAGGACCGAAGAAACAAAGAATGAAGCACTTGTCGTTTCCGAAGCGCTTATACGTTACGGGGTCCTATTTGGTACTTATGAAAACGGGAAAGAATCCTTAACTGCCGGGCTTATACTGTTGAGTAAAATACTGGACAAAAGAATCAATGCCGAGGGAATGGATGCCAATAAAGAGACGGTAAATGTCCTCCGTAGCACCTTGAGAACAGTACGGCTTCTCAGATTGAACAAAGTTGATGTTGAAAGGAAAATCCCGGGTAAGTTGGAGCAAATGGGCGAGTTCCTTATGTATATGAGCGAACCTGACGGTACCGTATCGGATCTGGCCGATATAGTAAATACTGAAAACATAAGAGAAGAGTTTTATTGGCTCGGCAAAATATTCAAAAGAAAAGATTTCAGATATATTGCCTTCGCCGGGTTAAATATGGAAAACTCAGTTCCGCCTGCTGAAACAAGTAAAGCGTTTCCGGAGAGTAAATTGGCAGTCCTCCGAAACTCCTGGAATATCAGAGATCGGAATCTCTACGGAAAGCTTGAGGATGAAAGGATTTTTGGAAAAAGGAGTTATTGCCTGTTTTTTGATTTAAGGGATTCAAGAATGGAAGTAAGCGCATTAGGGCGAAAACTGATTAAAAGCGAGAAAATTCCCGCGCTTGAATTAACACTTGTAGAAAGTGCTTTCAACGATAAATTGGATTATATTAAACTGGCAGGAAAAGAAGAAGGTAAATATGTCGAGATCATAAACGTTAAGTCAGAGTTCCTTTTTGTGAATATCGCCGATAAAAAGCAGATAAAACTTGATTTTGTCTGTTCAAGAATGGACTCGGATATTTTCAACGTTAAAACAATCAACCCTTCTCGTCCCATCTTCAGCTGGGAAAAGCAGGCCTATCCGCTTGAGGAAGGCGAGATTTGGTTAATGCCTGTTTTAGGTATGCCAATCCCGGATATAAAGAACAAGCAGTACTCAATATTCGGGGATAATATTTCATTTGTAATATATCCTTATTGCCATGAAAAAGGAAAAGCAAAAGAGGAGAGGGTGGATAAAAGTTATAAACCTTTACCGGGGGAAGATAAGATACAGGTGTTTGGCAAGGAGGGTGTATATTTTAAAAAAAGACTGCCTTATGCGCCTACGATAAAAAGTGAAATTCTTGAAAATGGTATTAAATTTAAAGCAGAAGAGGAAAAAAGAGAGTACAGCGTAGGATTAAACGGTAAATTAGAAAATTTTGAAAGCGACGGTAAAATATTGATTGAGAATAAAGACCTGAATTATGGTAAAACCGAATATATTGTTTATCAAGGCTCGAAAATTAAGGAAAAGGGTGTTTTGCTGGAAAATAATGAAAAAAACAGCATTATTCCAGTAGTAAAATAGCGGATGAATTGTCTAAAAGAGCTTGATTTAAATGGAAGTTTAGAGTAAAATCAACTAATATTAAATTTGAGGGGGATAAATGAAAATACTTGGAAAGGTTTTAGCAGCTTCATTAATATATGGAGCATTATTGTTCTCTTGTCCTGCGGTGGACGGCTGGACTGTTGATCCCGAGCCGGCATTTGTAAATGAGGATGTAAAGGTGTCGTGCACAATAAAGCCCGGAGCCGGACAAAATATAGACAGCTGGACAATGACCCTGTCTGAAGGAGCAACAAAAAAAGACGAAAAAAGCGGCGGCGGCGGTG
>JAZDIO010000208.1:0-5605 GCA_043804965.1 Candidatus Firestoneibacteriota bacterium
GCTGGAAGAGCTGACAACGTGTAAATTGATCAAAGTCCAAAACTGTTCAATTATCGGGCTTTCCAAAGCGATTAAACCGATATACCGCGATAAAGAGGGTGAGCTCACTATAAATTATTTCGCGGATAATATACCTGTTCCGGCGCCTCTAATGATGGAAGAAAAATACAGTATCGGACATAACGCCTGGGTCACTGCTCCAAAGAAAGACAGGAATCTTGATCTGTTAAAGGATAAGGCCAAACCAAGATGGCAAGATATCTTTTTTTAATACTGTTTTTAACGGGAAATATATTCTCAAAGGTTTATGAAGAAGCCGATAGAACGGCTTTGCAAAATACAGCTACGCTTGAATTCTGTGTGAACGGGGTCGCCGGCTCAGGGCAGGTCTACTATTCAAAGTTCGATCTTAATACGGCAAAGAATGCCTTCGGGTCGTTCATGCGGGGAAGAGGGTTTTTGGAAACAGGAGACAGCGGAAATATTGTAAGTTATAAAAACGGGGAAAGGATTACAAAAGCAGTATTTTCTCTCGGAGAAAAAGGCGCGGCGATAATTGCTCTGGAAATCAAAGGTGAAGAGAAAAAAACAGAAGACGGCGAGGTTCCCGGAACAGACCTTGTTGATATTCCCCGCCCTAAAAACAGTAAACGAGAGCTTTGCCTCGAGCGCCTTTCCGGAAAAGAAAAATTCATCACTGTAATATATGGTATCAAAGAATCAAAATCATCCTGTACGAATTATTATCAAAATCTAATGGAAAATTACGGCTGGGTTCCTATGATTGCAGAGAAAGTTACCGAAGGTACTCTGCTTGCTTTTGAAGCCAAGAATAAATGGTGTAACATTATTATCAGCGATGAAAAAGTGATAATATCATGTTATGTAAAGAATTAATGTAATCACATAGATTTTGCTTTATGGACCTTATAGACATTATGGACTTTTGGACTGTTACATTATCCTTCTTGACCGTCTAAGTCCTATCTGGTATAAGTAGAATATGAAACTTGGCATTGTTGGTTTACCTAATGTAGGAAAATCCACGCTTTTTAACGCCTTGACCAAGCTTGCGGCGGAGGTGGCTAATTTTCCTTTTACGACGATAAATCCCAACGTCGGGATTGTCACCGTATTTGACGAGCGGCTGGAAAAACTTTCGAAGATTATACCGCATGAAAAACTTATCTTTACTACCGTGGAGTTTGTTGATATTGCAGGTCTTGTTAAGGGTGCTTCCACGGGGGAAGGGCTGGGTAATCAATTTTTATCCCATGTTCGCGAAGTTGACGGTATCCTTCATGTAGTCAGATGCTTTGAGGATGAAAATGTCGTGCATGTGTCCGGAAGTGTTGATCCGGTTCGGGATGCCGAGATAATAAATACCGAACTTCTACTTGCGGATCTTGAGCATGTGGAAAGGGGTTTTCAGAAAATCCAGAAACTCTTAAAGACAAACAATAAAAAAGTATTTCAAGAAAGAGATATGCTGCATAAAATAAAAGAAAACTTAAATAAAGGTGTTCCCGTCCGTTTAATAAAATTTGAAGAACACGAAGCGGAATTTATGTCGCAGTACTTTTTTCTGACCAGCAAACCGATGTTATATCTGGCAAACGTCAGTGAAAAAAAATATCCGGAACTTTTAAAGTTAAAAGAAAAAGCCAAAGCTGAAAATGCTGAAGTAGTGGAGATAATGAGTAAGCTGGAGTTGGAAATGTGTTCTTTAACGGACGAAGAATGCAAAGAATTCGGAAAAGAATACGGTATTGACGAAACCGGGCTGAAACGCCTGGTTAAAGCCGCCCATTCACTCCTGGGTCTTATCACCTTCTTTACTGTAAAAGAACCTGAGATAAGGTCCTGGTCTATTCCCCTGAACACAAAAGCCCCAAAAGCTGCAGGGAGGATTCATTCTGACATGGAAAGAGGTTTTATCAGCGCGGAAGTAATCAACACCGATGAACTCCTTAAAATAGGCTCCTGGTCCGAAGCCCGGGCAAAAGGCGCCCTAGCCCTGCAAGGCAAAGAATACACAGTAAAAGACGGCGATGTAATCCAATTCCGTTTTGGGCTGTAACCCAAAATCTAGCATCCTAGCGTATCGATCAGGCACATAGACCCGAAAACATCAATAAAATACAGACGTATTCTGTTAGCTTCCGGTAATAATTGTATTGCAAAAACCCTTAATTTTGCTATAATGTAAGTCCGCAATAGTCCAAAGCTGCGAGTATCTACGCGGTCAAGACTGTTATTTTGCGGAAAAATAAAGAAGTATTTTGTATCGGAGCGAATACGCCGTTTTCGGTACGCTAAGCAATACCCGGTTAACGCGGTACCAACCTTCTGAAACCGCAGAAAGCCAAAGATGGGTGCTTGCTATTTAATAATTTTATTTAAGGAGGATTTTACTTTGATAGTTTATGAAACGACATTTGTTGTAGACGGCAGGACCCCGGAAGCGGAAGTTGAAAAGCTTACCGCGAAATTCACCCAGATTATTACGTCGGCCAAGGGTGAGATAATAAAGATAGAAAAACTGGGGAAGAGAGAGCTTTCTTACATGATAGGTTCTTCGAAAGACGGCTACTATGTTTACATTGAGGCCAGGATGGATGGCGAAATTGTAAAAGAAGTAGAGAGAAACTACAAGATAAGCGATGCGGTTTTAAGATACCTTACGATTAAGAAGGTCCTCCACAAACCGATAAAGAAGAAAAAGAAAAAAGAATCAGCGGCGCCTGTAACAACTTCTGCTCCGGCACCGGCAGCAAAGTAAAAATATTTTCTCAAGGGGGATATTATGGCCAGTTTAAATAAAGTAATGCTGATAGGAAATCTTACAAGGGATCCGGAATTGAAATATATTCCGAGCGGGTCCGCAGTCGGTACTTTAAATATTGCCGTAAGCAGAAAGTACAAAGCCCAGGACGGGTCGCTTAAAGAAGATGTTTGTTTTGTCAGAGTGACGGTCTGGGGAAAACCTGCGGAAAATTGCAATGAGTATTTAAGTAAAGGCAGTCCGGTTTATATTGAAGGAAGATTGCAGTATCGGACCTGGGAGAAAGACGGGCAGAAGAGGTCTTCTTTGGATGTTGTAGCAGAACGCGTTCAATTCCTGGGCGGTAAGAAAAAAGAAGCTGCGGGGGATGAGGAAGCTGTTCCTGAAGAACCTGCTGAGGGTGCTGCCGGCGGATCCGAAGAGGATAAGCCTCCCTTCTAAAAGTAGTTTTTGTGAAAGTTTTGGAGGGAAAAATATGAAAACACTAAAGGAGATATTTTTAAATGGAAAATAGATATGAATCCAGAGGGGACTCAAGAGGCGGCGATCGGGGCGGTTCGAGATTTGAAGGTCCCGGCGGCAGAGGAGAGAGAAGACCGAGAGGTAAATTTTTTAAAGGCCCGAGAAGAAAACAATGCAGGTTCTGCACCGAAGAGAACATGACAATAGATTATAAAAATGTAAGTATGCTTCGGCAGTTTTTAACGGAAAGAGCAAAGATTGTTCCAAGGAGAACCAGCGGTAACTGCGCAAAACACCAGAGGCAGATGACTGAAGCAGTAAAGAGAGCCAGGGTTCTTGCCTTGGTGCCGTTTACCGTTGAATAAAACAAGCCTAAAAGGTCTGGGTTCTTGGAGAGAAAAAAAGAAAAAGAAATTTTAGCAAAGTAAAAATCCGCCGGCTCCGTGCGGCGCTGCATAAGGCCCAGGTCCTAGCACCCGGCGCCTGTGGATTCTTTTTAAAAGGAGTCTTCCAATGAAAGTCATATTGATTAAAGATGTTGATAAAATGGGAAAAAAAGGCGATATTAAAAATGTTTCAGACGGTTATGCGAGAAATTTTCTTTTCGCAAAAAATGTTGCCGTTCCTGCCACAGATTCAAGCATAAAAGGTGTTGAAGAAATGAAAAAGAGGGATATTGTCAAGCTGGCGAAGGAAAAAGAAGTGTTTGTAGAGCTTGCCTCTAAAATCGGAAAACTTTCTTTGACGATAACAACACAGGTCGGTGAAGAAGGCAGGATGTTCGGCGCTGTTACCACTGAAGATATCGCAGAAGCCATTAAAAGCGAAGGTTTTGAAGTGGATAAGCGGAAGATTGAGCTTCCGGAACCGATAAAGGCGCTCGGAGCTTATGATGTTTCTATTAAACTTCATCCCGAAGTCGCGGCTATAGTTAAAGTCTGGGTAGTTAAGAAATAGAATATTATTAAAATTAAACAATTTGCATGCGCAATTGTTTTAAATTGGAAATAAAATGGCAAATGATAAGCTTCCGCCGCAGAACATAGAAGCCGAGAAATCGGTTATAGGATCGATGTTAATCGAACCTGAGGCCTTGCTGAAAGTTGTCGAGCTCTTAAAAGAAGACAGCTTTTACAGGGATTCGCACAGAAAAATATTTTCTGCAGTGATGCGTCTTTTTGATCATAATCAGCCTGTGGATCTCATTACCGTAGCTGAGGAATTAAAAAAGAATAATGAGCTTGATAAAGTGGGAGGAGCGGAATATATTTCGGAATTAATAAGTACCGTTCCTACGGCGGCCAATGTTGAATATTACGCGGGTATAGTCAAGGAAAAGAGCGCTCTTCGGGACCTGATAAGCATTTCAACAGGCATTATTACAGAAGCATATAATGAGGGCTCTGTTGCCGACACACTTCTCGACAAAGCGGAGCATCAGATATTTTCCATCTCGGAAAAGCGTATTCGTCCCGGGTTTCTGAAAATGAAAGACTTGGTGCATTCTTCCGTTCGGAAGATAGAAGAACTCTCTTATAAACAGGCGCTGGTCACCGGAGTGCCTACCGGTTTTGAAAGATTGGACGAAATGACAACCGGTCTTCACGGCGGGGAATTGATAGTTATCGCGGCCCGTCCGGGTATGGGGAAAACCTCACTGTGCCTTTCCATAGCGCTGAACGCTTCCATCAGGTATAAAATACCGGTTGCTATTTTTTCTCTCGAAATGGCTGCGGATCAGATAGTGCTCAGAATGCTTTCTTCTGAAGCCAGAGTGTCCATGCATCGGCTGAGATCGGGAAAAACCTATGATAATGAATGGCCTAATATTACAATAGCGGCAGGACATTTGGCAGAAGCACCGATATATATAGATGATTCTTCGAGTATTTCGGCGCTTGAAATTAAAGCAAAATGCAGAAGATTAAAAGCCGACAAAGATATCGGCCTTATTATTATAGACTATCTTCAGTTGATGGAAAGCAGCAGGGGCACGGAAAACAGGGTACAGGAAGTTTCCCAGGTCACAAGAAGCTTGAAAGGCCTGGCAAAAGAAATGGGAGTACCCGTTATTGTTGCTTCTCAGCTCTCCCGCGCCACTGAAAAACAGGAAAAAATGGAAAGGCGTCCGCTGCTTTCCCATCTTCGTGAATCGGGTTCTATCGAACAAGATGCTGACGCCGTATTTATGCTTTACAGAGAGTCCTATTATAATAGAGAGCTGGAAAATAAAGCAGAGACTGAACTGATAATTGCCAAACAGAGAAACGGCCCTGTGGGCATGCTCAAAATAGCCTTCCTTGATGAATACGTGAAGTTTGATAATCTTACAATTATCCCGCAGCCTTTGCCTTCCGC
>JAZDIO010000209.1:0-2337 GCA_043804965.1 Candidatus Firestoneibacteriota bacterium
ATCTAATGCCCATAAAAATTGATTACACTAAATGTTGCTGGAAGGACGGAAAATGTACGTCGTCCTGTTGCGAAGGCGCTTGTATCGGTTGCGTTGAGGCCTGTCCTGTTGGAGCGCTTGAACGGAAAATGCTTTTAGAATGTAACTCTTCGATCTGCATCGAATGTAATGCATGTGTTGATGCATGTCAACATAAAGCAATTTCTTTAATTTGACCGTTATTTATAAAAACAAATCGGGAGGATAAAATGGATTTGAAGATATTTTTTACGATCTTTACAACCGTATTATTCGCTGAACTCGGGGATAAGACCCAGTTAGCCACGCTCCTTTTTGCGACGGATAAAGGAAATCCAAGATTGATGGTATTCTTGGCATCGGCAACGGCACTTGTAGTCGCTTCAGCCCTGGCAGTATTATTAGGAAATATTTTTGGAAGATATGTAAATCCGAAATATCTGGCATGGATCGCCGGAGTAGGGTTCATGATCGTCGGCATTTGGACGATCGTTAAAGCATAAAAGACGCTCATAAAAAGGTGGAAGGAAGAGTGATTATGGATAATATAAAAATAGGACTAGTGAACATTTTTGTAGGGTTTCTGATTATTATTTTATGTATACCGCTTGTAAAAAGAAAAATAAAAATGAATAGATGGTACGGAATGAGAATACCGAAATCGTTCAAATCAGAAGAAAATTGGTATAAAATAAATGAATACGGGGGAAGAATATTTATATATTGGTCAATTCCGATAGTGTTAATAGGAATTATTTCATTGTTTCTGCCACCATTAGGAGAAAAAGGAATTACATTATTAAGCTTAGCTCCTCTTTTGGTTATACTACCAGCAATACAATTACTTATATACTCAAGAAAAATTTAACTCCTAACAGAGCTTACTTCAGAGGACTGTTCCGGTCGCTGAGTTCAAACGCTATGTTTAAATTAAAAGGAGCAAAAATGAAAAAAATATTTTTTGCAGTTTTTGTATTTACATTGATTTCAATGAATGCTTTTGCTTCAGAAGAAGGAGTTCTTAAGTTGTCAAAATTTACCGTTGAATCAAAAGGAATAGGGAACTCCGGACCTGTTAAAATATCGGGGGAACAAAATCAACAAAATGAAATCACCTCACTAAAAATAGAGGCATTTGGGAAAGATTATAAAATTTCCGATGAAAGTTTAAAAAAATTACCCAAAGCAATGTATAATGGTATTCAAGTTTCTTACGAAGAAGGTTACAAAGAATTAGGCGGAAAAACTATTTATATTATCTTCCAAATGGGTTTTACTTCAGGCGTCACAAAACAAGTTGTATTATCACTTGCTGAAAACAATACGGTTAATGTCGAAGAAATAAAAATACAAAGCATAACCAAATAATCCAGCGGACGGCAAAAGATGCCGCCGCTGATTTCGGATGTTTAATATTTTCTCTTGCTTTTTGCTTTTTCTTATGTTATTGTAATCGTGCTTTAAGCGCGGGAAGCCCGTGAAATACGGGCACGGCCCCGCCACTGTAATCGGCAACGAAAGCCAAGAAAGCCACTGACCGGAAGGGTCGGGAAGGCAAGGCGAGTAGGAAGTAAAGCCGTAAGTCAGGATACCCGCTTAGAGCGTGACCCGCATCTGGGTCTAAATTCCTTCGAGGGCGAGGAGAGTTTTTTTATGGCCTCATTCCTTCGGGGGAATGAGGTTTTTTATTTTCCGGAGGGGAAAATGCCAGAATTGATGTTGATCACCGGCGGCGTAAGGTCAGGCAAGTCAAGTTACGCCCAGAAGGTAGCCGAGTCATCCGGCGCAAAAGTATTCTATATAGCGACCGCCGAAGCGCTGGATGATGAGATGAAGATAAGGATCAAATCCCACAGGAAGTCCCGCTCAAAGAAGTGGGTCACGATAGAAGAACCCATTTACCTCGCCAAAGCGATCGATGCGCTTCCCCCGGGAAATAAGACGGTCATCCTCGATTGCCTGACTCTCTTTATCTCAAATTTGATCCACAAAGGCCGGTCCGACGCGCAGATATGCGCCGAGATGAGAGGTATCATCAAGGCCCTTCGGAAGAAATCCGGACTTTCCATAATAGTCACTAACGAAGTGGGAAGCGGCATCGTCCCGGAAGGCAGATTATCCAGGAGGTTCCGCGACCTTCAAGGGCTGGTAAACCAGATAGCGGCAAAGGAGGCCGATAGGGTATGCCTATTAGTGTCAGGAATACCGGTACCGATAAAGTAAAACTCGAAGGATTGATAAAGGCGATAGGGCCGATAGATTCCGGCTATTATTCTAAAGCCCGGGCGCGGCTCGACAGCCTGACAAAACCGAAGGGGA
>JAZDIO010000210.1:0-2177 GCA_043804965.1 Candidatus Firestoneibacteriota bacterium
CTGCTTTTAATTCACTCGGAGTGGCAACCCTGATAATATTTCCTTCTAATTTATAAGCAAAACCGTTTTGTTTCAGGACTAAATCCAGGATTTTTTTCAGGCTGACGCTTTTTAACTGAATGGAGGGAATACTGCCGGAAACGCTTCTGCTTGTAACCAGGTTAAAACCGGCCTCAGAAACAATTGTATTCAAAAAAGTAGTCAGATCAGCATTTGTAAGAGAGATAAAAGGAACAATCTGTTCCAGATCTCCTTTCTTCATAGTGCCTTTCTGCAATGCAAACTGATCCGTTTTATCTACTTCTTCTGATTGAGCCACCTGCTCCCCGAGTTTTTTCGTTGACTCTTCAAGAGAAAGGGCTTTCATCGGAGTTTTATTTTCAGATTGCACAGGCTCTTTGCTCTTTGCCAGAGTAACTACTATTTTTGTAGAATCAATCTCTTTCTGAAAATCACATTTATCAGTAAGCGTAACCAATATTCTCGTAACCTTTTGAGGCTGTGCCGCATATTGAGACACCTTAAAAGATGTAACCAGAGAAGCTACAACTTGCTTTTCCAGGGCATCCCCTGCCAACGCCGCCGGCATCATATCTATTATCAACTGATACTTGTCAGCATTCTTCGAGTCAACAATAGGGTCCAAGTTGATTTTTGCATCTTTAAGAAGCTCGCTGCCTTCTTTAACAGGAATAGTTATTACCGCCGTATCAGGCAGAGCATCTACTACAACCTCTCCAATTGCAGCAAAATTGCCTTTCCCCTCCTGTGAAAAAGAAAAAGCACATAACAACACCGCAATAAAAACAGCTGTTTTACTCATATTCACAAGCTCCTTTGATTGTAGCTTCCCGCTACTTTTACTTCGGAATTTCAAAATATTTTTCTTTTGTGCCGACCTCAATGTTATCAGTATACGCCAGCTTAATTTTATTTCCGTCAACCCTGCCCTCAATACCTTTAATAAGCAGTTTTTCTTTTGTGTAAAATTTCCTATCTATCAGCAAAAACGCATTATGCGTATTATCTTCGAAGACAAATATCGGATTTTTTCCAAGGGCCATGACACCCGTCAGGCTTAAACCCATTATGTTTATATTTTCGGCAACAGCTTTTGATTCCTCCATCACAATAGAAACAAAAGGATCTCTCAGGGCACAGACATATCTATAAAGAGGGTAAATTGCTCTTTCCTCAGTATCTTCTCCTCTTGAATATTTTGACTGAGTTACAACATTCTGAGTGGAAACAAAAGTCTTAAGACTTACAGCCATATTAACGGATCCTTTTGCAGAAATATTATTTCCTCCCAGCCCCGCGACAAAAAACTGGACATCAAAGCAATTTAACAAACGAATAGAATACCCCAGTTTAGTAATAAATTCCCCAAAATTATTATAATTCCCGGACAAATTAAGCGCTATCGGAACCTCATCATAAAAACTTTTTCCGGGAACCATTTTACCCGGAGTAAAAGACTGAATCGTAATATTATTCTCAGCCGCAGCCCTGCTTATTTCCTTAATACATTCCGGCTGATTATCGGTATTTGGAAGCCGGCGCATGGTAAAAAGCAGATCCAGCTCCGCTTTTTTCGCATCTTTTTTCAATTTCTCATAGTCTGCTGCTTTTCTCTTTGCTTCCTCGTAACTGCCCTTTTTGCTCTGCAATTCAGCTCTCAGGCTGCTGACATTCTTTAATGTCGGAAGATATAATTCAAACACATAGCCGTAAACCGCAGCACCGGCCACTATAGCTATTAAAGCATATTTCTGTATCTGATCCTTAGACACCTATTAGCTCCTCTTTTTACTGCATTCTTAAACTGTTAAAAATAATTCCAAATTCTTCTTTATTATTTCTGAAGCCCTCGTCAGAATCCGAACATGTAATAATAAAACCGTTACCGCCTTTTACGCTGAAAATCTGCCGCTGAACCAGGGTAACAGTCTTGTTTTTTTCGGTTTTAGACTTTGTCACCCAGCTGAATTCTAAGTCGTAGACTTTTTCGCCGTTTATTGTAAATTCCTTCTCATTAATCTTTTTATAACCCCGCCATCTGGAGAATTTGGCTTCATTTGAAGCTTGAAGTTCCTTTGGCGTTATATCCTGCTTCTTCAGCTTTTCTACAGACAGGGTCACGAGGGGTGTATATTTCGATTTAATATCCCTTTTTT
>JAZDIO010000211.1:0-24496 GCA_043804965.1 Candidatus Firestoneibacteriota bacterium
TTTCTCCTTGTCACCCGTTTGGTGCGGGTGTTTGTTTTGGGGCTGTACTTATTTTACAAGGTTAAACAGCCTTTTTCAATTCTTTACTTAGGATTCAGGGTATTGAAATTCCTATTTTCTTTTGTTATAATACATTTATATGAACCTCTTTAAGCTAACGCACGGAGTTTCAACGATTGGTATAACGTCATAAAATACTTGCAGGATACTTGAGGCAAGAGAAAGGATGTAAAAAAAATTTGGGGTGAGGTAGCGTTAAAAATCTAAAGTTTGTTGTTCTTTTAAATGTTAAAGTTTGTTGAACTTATAAAAAAACCGGGCCGGTCATTTACTCCCTATCATGGCATTCCGTTTCACCCCTTGAGTACCGAATAGGAATGTCAGCCGGCCCGATAAAAAAACCGCTGATTTTTATCAGCGGTTTTTTTATTTCAACATTCTGTTTCGAGCAAACTGTAAATTCTACTTCTTCTTATGTTCATTACCCTTTATCTTTATCTTCAATACTTTCACTCCAAGAAACCTGGAGATTTCCCTGCGAAGAATATTCAATTCATCTCCGCCTCCGGCTTTCATTATTACGCTATCAGCTCCGGCTTTTTGGAGTTTTTTTGACTCATCGGAATACGCAGTATAAGCTAAAACCTTCACACCTTTAAATCTTTCATTGGTTTTTATCTCCCTGCAAACATCACTCCCATGACCACCGGGCATGCGTCCGTCAAGTATTACGAGATCAGGAACAAACTCTGAGATTTTCACACCTGCCTCAACCGCGCTAAATGCCGTTTCAATTCCAATAGTTTCATCAAGATCATCAGCTAAATCTTTCAATATATCAGTCATAATTTCAATTATCCTTGCTTCGTCATCAACTAACAGGACTTTATACTTGCAACCGGCAGTAGGAACTAAATTTTTAAAATCCGCCGGAAGAGGCATCTTATTCTTTTTTGCAAACGCCAGGATATCAGCAGCCTCAAATCTATAATGCCCCCCGACAGTTTCATAAGCTTGAAGCTCGCCGTCTTTTATCCAGTTGCCAATCGTAGCAATAGTTACATCAAACAATTTACTTACATCCGCAGACCTGTATTGTTTTTGCATTCCAGCCCCCTTTATATATTTTATATTACATCCCGATAGTCAACTACCACGGGCTTGAGGCTGTGCCAAAAATAGGTTTTTTAAAAACCGATTATTACAAAATGAAACTTTTTTTATATCAACACCCTCCAAAACAGAGGTTTTGGCACAAGCCCTTACGCCAGCGGGCTTTCTAAGGATTCACGCTGAATTATTTTATCTCAGAAATTATTTTTTGTCAAGATTTAAGATACGAGGTGCCAATTAAAAATTATTTTTCACCTTTTCTCTTAAGCTGAAGCATCAGCACCGGGAATATAAGGATTGTAATACCTATTAATATAAATATCTTAAAAAGCATAGAAGGATTGGGAATGATAACAAATGGGATTTGTACAGGAAAAATGAATTCCAAAGCAAAACGGCACATCCAAAAACCGATCATACATAATGAGAACATTCTTAATTGATCTAATGTAAATGTTCTTGCATAACTGGCCCAAAATGACAAAATCGACAAGAACAAAAGAAATACCGCTACTGACCAGTTGAGGATAAAAAGTACATTCTCTTGGATTTCCGTAAGCCCTTTCATTTCAATATATGTTGGAAGGAACCAGTGCCATATTCCATGAGTTAATGATGCAACAAGAACAATAGATGCGTAAACTTTCAAACTCAATCTAAAGGATTGCTCGATTTTCATAACTGCTCCTTGTTAAAATATTTGATGCAGATTTATCTTTCATTAATTTCGCAGCATTTTTTACTCCGCCTTGCGGAGCAGTAAATATTGTCATTTTTCCTATCGAAACAAAAAATGCTAACTAATCCTTATTAATACCGCAGCATTTTTTATACTTTTTTCCGCTGCCACAGGGACAGGGGTCGTTTCTTCCTACTTTCGGGGTATCTCTTTTTATCGGAGTTGTGCGGGGAGCCTGGTTCATCACCGGGCGATCTCCAAGCCTGGCTCCCATGGGATCCATCCCGCCTTGTTCGGCCTTTCGCTGTATCTGGCGCTGTCTTGCGGCTTCTTCTGCGGCGCCAAACTGGTTTACTTCCCGGTGGGAATAATTAATCTTTCCGGCTACAGCTTTTCCTGCTTTTGCCGCCTCTTCCAGTTCTTGTCTTTCTATATCTTCGCCATGCCGGAGTTGCACTCTGTAAACCATACGAAGAGTATCATCCTTGATGCGTTCTATCATATCCGTGAACATCTCAAAACCCTCTTTTTTATATTCAAGAAGAGGATCTTTCCCGCCATACGCGCGAAGGCCTATGCCTTCCCTGAGTTGATCCATCGCATACAGATGATCTTTCCACTTTCCGTCAATCGTCTGAAGCATGATCATGCGTTCTACAAATTTAAACATCTTGTCGTACTTTTTTTCCTTTTCTTCGTAAACAGCCGATATTTTTTCTATAATATCAGCCCGTAAAGCTTCTCTCCTCATTCCGGAGAGAACACTCTTTTCTACTTTGTAATCTATTCCGAAAATATCGCTCATTTTGAGACTCAAGCTTTCCAGGTCCCATTCATAGGAGGAGAGTTTTTCCGCAGCAAATGCATCCATAAACCCGTCAACAATATCCTCCTGCCATTTTACGATATTTTCTTTCATGTCATCGCCTTCCAGTATTTTTCTTCTCTGGCCGTAGACGACTTCACGCTGTTTATTCATGACGTTATCATACTCAAGAAGGTGTTTTCTGGCTTCATAGTTAAAGCCCTCAACTCTCTTTTGGGCGCCTTCTATTGCTTTGGTAATCCACGGATGCACAATCGGCTGGCCTTCTTCCATTCCGAGGCGGTCCATAAGGTTGAATATTTTATCTCCACCGAAGATTCTCATTAAATCATCTTCCAACGAGAGGTAGAATTTTGTTGAACCTTTATCACCCTGCCTTCCGCAACGGCCGCGCAGCTGATTGTCAATACGCCTTGCCTCATGCCTCTCGGTTCCTATAACATGAAGGCCCCCAAGATCCGCAACTTTATCTCCAAGTACGATATCCGTACCGCGGCCCGCCATATTGGTGGCTACCGTGACGCCGCCGTAAGCGCCCGCGACAGCTGTGATTTCCGCCTCTTTTTCATGGAACTTCGCATTAAGAAGCTGATGTTTCACCCCTCTTTTATTCAGCAGAGAGGATATCTCTTCATTTTTTTCAATAGATATGGTGCCAACAAGTACCGGCCTTCCCTGCTTATTCAACTCAGCAATTTCATTTGCCACTGCTTCAAGCTTTTCGATCCTGGTCTTATAGATTTCATCCGGATAATCTTTCCTTATCATCGGTTTATTAGTAGGAATTACCACAACATCCAATTTATAAGTGTTCATAAACTCTTCGGCTTCAGTATCGGCAGTACCTGTCATACCGGCGAGTTTTTTATACATCTTAAAGTAATTTTGAAGAGTAATTGTCGCTAAGGTCTGATTCTCCCTTCTTATTTTCACCCCTTCTTTTGCCTCAACCGCCTGGTGAAGCCCGTCACTCCAGCGGCGCCCCGGCATTAAACGTCCGGTAAATTCATCTACTATAAGTACTTCGTTATCCTTTATTATATAATGATCTTCACGCTTAAAAAGAACATGGGCTTTAAGAGCATTATTTACATAATGCGCCCAATCCATATTAATACCTTCATACATATTCTCCACATCAAGGAGCTTTTCTGCCTTTGCTACTCCGGCTTCTGTAAGTACGACAGTACGGCTTTTCTCGTCAATTTTGTAATCAGAGTCTTTGCTGAATTCCGGAACTATCCTGTTTGCCTTGTAATATTTATCGGTGGATTCTTCCGCCGGGCCGGAAATGATAAGAGGGGTTCGCGCTTCATCTATCAAGATACTGTCCACTTCGTCAACTATGGCAAAATTCTTCGGGCGCTGCTGCACCAGATCCTCAAGAGCAGTCGCCATATTATCCCTGAGATAGTCAAAGCCAAATTCATTGTTTGTTCCGTATGTAATATCCGCGCCGTAAGCCGCCCGTCTTTCGTCATTGGAGGAATCATTTTTAATACAGCCGTAAGTAAGGCCCAGAAAGGAATATATATTTCCCATACCTTTGAAATTTCCCTTGCCGAAACTGTCTCTTTCCGCAAGATAATCGTTTGTCGTGACCAGGTGTACACCTTTCCCTGACAGGGCATTTAAATACACAGGAAGAGCGGCTACAAGAGTTTTACCTTCACCGGTCCGCATTTCAGCGATTTTTCCTTCGTGCAAAACAATACCGCCGATAAGCTGGGTATCATAATGGCGCTGCCCGATGGTTCTTACCGAAGCCTCCCGAACGACTGCAAAAGCCTCCGGAAGAATATCCTCAAAGGTCTCGCCTTTTTCGAGGCGGAATTTAAACTCGGGAGTTTTTAATTTCAACTCATCATCCGTAAGTTTCTTGATACCTTGCTCGTATTCATTTACTTTCAGGACAATAAGAGAAATACGTTTTATTTCGCGGTCATTTTTCGTACCGAATATTTTTTTCAGATATTTCAACATTAACTATCTCCTCATAGAGCAATTCCACTGATACAGGCAGAAAGCTGTCCGTAAAAGTCTATAACGTTTTACAATTAAAGTGTTATTATTATATTGGCAGAGCTTTTTTCTGCCTTGATTAAATTGTCAATCGCAAATCGTCAATTCCTATTATTTTCACTGTAAACTTTTTCTTCGTTAAAAGAACAGCCGGCAATGCGCAATATAGGTCAGATTCCCGAACGAATTTACCATATTAACCGGAATAGAAACACCGCCGCCTAAAGCAACTTTATCGCCAAGATAAACTTTAGCGCCCGCTATCACCCGAAGATTTACGCTCTTCTGTAAAGTAAAATCCGGAATACCCTTTGCCAATAAATCACTCATGGCATCGGCATTATTTGAAGCATACTCGGTTTTACTGTCATAATATACAACTCCGTTAAGTTCCCCTATAAGAGAAAACTGTCTGATTATCGGCATTTCAACCCCGATATTATATTTTAAAACAGTACCCGGAGAAAACTTGACCTCTGTTTCTCCTGCTTTTATCGCCGAGATATCATAACCGGCGAACTTTTGAATATTTAGCCCAAACCTATACCAATAGGAAACATCCGTATAAAGAAGCAGTCCGTTATCATTTTCCTGCATGTTTAAAACAACCCCTGCATCCCAGGTGCCCGTGCCGGTGGCTAAAGAACCCTGAGCAACATTAAAAAAACTCTTTCCTGTCGGAACTTTAACTCCAAGACCTACCGTAAGCATGGCCTCCGCAGTTTTACTCTCATTAGACTTTCGCCTGCCAATCACAGTAAGGTCGCCAACCCCGTTTGCGGCAAAAACAGCCCCGTCTGCAAGAGTATGCAATTTGTTCACATAAGGAATAATAATTTGGACATCGGAATCCCTGCTCGTGCCGTATTTCAGGTCAAAAAGCACAGTGTAATCAAGACGTGATACGCCGGAAGCAAAAACAGAATAAATACCGGAACTGTCATAACTGCCGGTATACTGATCATAGAACAGGTTAACCTTGACATCATTTCTTTCCTGAGGAGTTATAAATCCGCCGTTAGCAATAAACGGCGATGCAGCCGCTATACCTGAGATGAAAATCACACAAATAAACAGTTTAATCATATTTTTCTTTTGCTTTTTAAATAATTTCACAGGGATTTTACCATGCGGGTTATATTACGCATGCAATAATCGCTGGATTCCCTGGCATTGGAAGACCAGCCTGCGCCGCCCGGAGTTTCCATCGCTATCTTTTTAATTTCCGTGTCTTTCTTTCTCCAATGAGTTTCAAGCGAAACATAACCTTTGTAGCCGTCTTCTTTAAGCGCCTTTAACTGACCCCAGTAATTTACCTCACCCTCGCCCATAGGAACGCAGGCGGTCTTGCCTTCATAGCCAATCCGGACAGAATCTTTAAGATGAACATGAATTATGTTGTTTTTAAGAAGCCTGTACCCGTTAGGAAAAGGCGCAATACCGTCTATATCATATATTTCGTTACCCGGATCCCAGATGGCTTTTACAACAGGAGAATTGACTTTGTCTAAAAACACCTTTAACATCCTGGCGCATCCGACAAAAGTCGCAGGTTCATTTTCAATCCCAAGTATCATTTTCGCGTTTTTCATAATTTTAACAGGCTCCGGAAAATATTTCAGGGTATGCTCCAATTGCTCTTCCGCAATCCCGGTTCGCCAGAAAGTAAAGCCCCTTATTATTTTTGCTCCGGTAGCTCCCGCAAGGTCAATACAGTTTTTCAAAATATCAATATGATCGTTATATTCTTTTTTATTGTCTATTGTACATTTAAAAAACTGGCTGGCAATTGAACAAACCTTAATACCGTTATCTCGTAATACTGAATTTATTAACTTTATTTCTTCCTTTGAGAAGTTATGAGGCCCCTTATTCATAAGGGTTCGAATCTCAACAGCCTCTATCTTCCATTTTCGGCAAAATGCCGCAACTTCCTTTACATCCTGCGACACCTCATCTGTAAAAACTGCAAGTTTAAACATTCTACTCTCCTCCTGGTGAAGCAATTCCACCGGCTACAAAGCTTTTGGATTCCGCTGATATAATTAAAAATCAGTTTATCGTTTACAGTTTACTATTTTCCAAGTTTATTCTTCACTTCATACTTGCATTCACGGCGCCTGTGTCAGTTTTTGAACGTACCGGCAGTGATGGCATTTGGCAATATGCGCCTCATCATTTATTAAAAGTGCTGCGGGATTTTGTATAAGCTTTTCCGTTACCACTTTCATAAAACCGGCTGCATCAATAAGATAAGAAACTTCTTTATTTAGAGAAATTTCCTTTAGAAATCCGGTTTCTTTAAGCCATGGTACAGCATTTTCAAAACCAAAAGAACAACCGGGAACTGTTTTATAGGAATATATCTTTACTTTCCCGTCAACTTCATCAATATATTCTGCTTCATAACCCCATGTTGGATCATAATGCTCTGCAAGATAAGGTACTTTCGCCTGCCACTCAGCTACATGTCCCATGGTGCAGGAACTCAGCTTGCACCCCATCATTAATATTTTTCCGTCAGTCCTGCTGAATCTTTCCAGGGGAGAATTCGTACCCATGGCATCTACTTTCTCATGTCCGCTCACAAGTTCTTTCGCTCCCCTTCCCCAGGCCGCATCACTATGAGAAGGATGCAGCGACCTGGCAACTCTTGGCAGCTTCCAAAAAGCATCGGTAATAGCACCTACCCGAGAAGGAGATCTTCCCGGATTGTACGGCCCATTGTTTTTTGGAAAGTTTTTAAAATTTAAACTGTGAGTCGGCATTACAAGAAGTCCTTCTTCTCCTACAGCCTCCATAAAACTCTTGCAAACTTCTTCGGGTGCCCCTTCAAAATCTATTGATTTATAAGAACTATGAAGGAGGAGTTTTGAACCTCTGATAATCCCGTTATTTTTTAAAGCGCTTATTAAATCTAATTTTTTCATTATATCTCCTTTGCAAAAGGCATAACTCAAAGTATATTTTGATATTATATAATATGGAAGGCTCAAAATCAATTGTAATATTTGCACGGAAAAACGGGTAAAAAGCAGATATATATTAATTTATCCGCAGCTATTTCGCTTAAGAAGTACCCTGCAAAGTTCAAGAAAAGCAGAAGGTATTATTCAACTTTCACGGGGAGTTCTTTTAATACTCTTTTGGCATCTTCTATTACAATAATATAATTTCCCGGTTCAACATCTTTTCCTGACGCATCCTTCATATCCCAGGACATAAGCAGTCCTTTATTTTCCAGTTCTTTAACCGGGATATTTTTAGAATCCATAACTTTTATCAGAATTTTTCCCGAGGGAACATTCATTAAGCCGACTTTGTTTTTACCCCTGATAAAGGGGGCCCCGTAAACTTTGATTCTCTCATAAGGGTCAAGAGCGTTTTTTGACATTGAAGTAAGCTCAACTATTGCATCAAAATCGGATATTTTTAGATTTTCCAGAGTTGCAAGATCTTTATCGTCCCACCTTTCATCAAGTGTACCGTAACAATACGGTTTATAACCGCGGTCAGCAACGATAAAACCGTGTTTTTTCAATCCCGCAGCAATTATCTGAGCCTGAACCCCAAGTTTGGAAATATCCACCTCATTTTTCAGGCGGAATCTTTGACCAAGCGCAGGTAATTTATCATCTTTACTTAAAGCAGGTGAGTGCCTGGCGGGATAAACATATCTTTTATCTATACTGGGAACTACAACACGTACAGCGTGGGTCATTGCCCCTCTGGTAATATCCTGGAAACGGACTAGACCCGGAAATATCGGCAAGCCGGCACAATCCGCGGAATATGCATTTTCCTTTCTCAAAGCATTTGAATCAAGATTAAACACCGCTCCCGAAAACGCGCTCCACAATCCGTTATTATCACACTCTCCCTGCAGAAGTTCATACAAGTTATGATTATTCGTGTCAATTACTATTACGCGGGAATCAGCCCCCGGTTCCCTCGGAGCATCAGGCGGAATACGATAAGGAACATTGTCACTGTCATCCGGTTTTCCGGTAAAAAAAACAGTTGTTTCCTTTTCTCCGGCAACCAGAGAATATGGAATTCCCAAACGTGTCCCAAACCAGGGCCTTAAAGAATATTCAGGACCTATTGATTTAATATACTCCTCGGAATTTTTATGAACCTCTGCTTTTGATATATTCCAATTCCAAGGGTTGTCTTTCGGAAAAACCTGTATGTTCACATCAGGGCACTGGTAGGCTTGAAGCGAAGCGCACAATAGTGCTAATATTAATATCTTTTTGTTCATTTAAAACTCCTTGCGAACAATATGAACCTCTCCGAGCTTACGCACGGAGTTTCGACGATAGGAAGATTTTCGATTATTCATGCCAAATTTACCACCCTGTACCGTAATGGTACAGGGCACGTCCCCTGATCTCACGCTCGGGGTTTTCTTTGGCATAACGTCATAAATTCGAAGCACTAAATTCGAAATTCGAAACAAAACTGAAAAAATGCAAATCCTAAATTCTAAAAAATCAATCAAACTTAAGCTTTTTCTTCTTTTTTATTACTTTATCTCTTTAGAATTTGTTTCGAATTTCGAGTTTAGATTTTGTCTTTTTTCCAGCCATCCAGTTGGTTTCACCAACACTCTTCATGAATTATTTCCTTTAATTCTTTTCTTGGCTTTGCCGCAGGTACTTCCGCCGGATAACCAAGCGGCGTCATTGCGATAATATTTATTTTTTCCGGAATCCCAAGGACCTTCCGGGCAATCTCGGGGTTAAACGCCCCTATCCAGCAGGTACCGAGTCCTTCACCGGCGGCAGCAAGGAGGAGATGATCAAAAGCAATTGCCAGATCCACCTGGCTGTAATCAGCTTTATCAAAAGACCTTTTCCAGGAAACTGAAGTATCCGTACATCCGACAATAATAACCGGCGCAGTATAAAACCACTCCCGCCCGTAAACTTCCTTCATTTCTTCTTTTACTTTATTATCCCTTATCACAATAAAATGCCACGGCTGTAAGTTGCAAGCTGAAGGCGCTAACCGCGCCGTTTCCAGGACTTTATTAACAAGCTCATCGGAGACAGGCCTGGTTAAATCGTATTTTCTAATGCTCTTTCGTTTTTTTATGACCTCATTAAAATCCATATTTTTTTCTCCCGAATTATCTTTTTATCTTGAACCTCATTTCATTTGTTTTTTCGAAGCCAAGACGCTTATAAACGCCCTTGCCCTGGACTGAGGCGTGAAGTTCCACTTTCAAATATCCGTTTGCTTTTGCCCATTTGATGGATTCTTTCACTATCCGGGAAGCAAGCCCCTGTCCTCTATACTCGCGCTCCGTATGGACTGAAAACAGGTAGGGCACATCTTTTTTCTTTCTCCGAGGCAACGGCTGGCATTCTTTCATCCACAAACATCCGCCCGAGACAACCTTTCCAACTCCGTTTTCTATCAAAAATCCTACAATCCTTCCTTGCTTGATCTTTTCCTTTACCCACCTGATGTAATCTTTATCCCCGGACTTCGCTTCCTTCTTCGTAAATATACCCATATCACTGAACATCTCTCGGCGCTGATACGCAAGGACCTCCAGGTCTTTTAAAGTAGCTCGCCGCAACTTAAATTTTTCTTTTACCATTTTTCCTCAATTTTCCTTACTTCTTCCACTTTTTGCTATTTTCTAATTTCTCTTTTTTGTTGTCGAATTTAGTGCTTCAAATTTTAACGCGCCATGATGCCTGACACCATTCTTCCCGTCCCGCTCCCGTCTCTTCTATAGGAGAAGTACTTCTTTTTATCACAGCAGGTGCACGCACCTGTGTCTTCTATATTCATAGCAGGAATTTTAAGTTTCTTCAATTGAAGTTTTACTACATCAGACAAGGAGAAATACAGTTTTCCACCCCTCATATATATACTTTTGTTTCCGTATTTTGCTTTAAAATTAAGGGCAAATTCAGGACTTACTTCATAACAACACTCTCTAATCCTCGGTCCCAGGACTACTCTTAGGTCTCTTACTTTTGAACCCTTCTTTTTTAACTTTTCAACGGCTTTTCCCACTATGTTTTTCCTTGTGCTTTTCCAACCGCAGTGAGTTATCCCGATAAAACTGTTTTTCACGTCATATAAAAACACAGGGAGGCAATCAGCGGTAAAAATGAGCAGCAGATAATTATTTTTTGCGGATACAAATCCGTCTGCCTCCTGCCCGTTAACAAATTTCTCGCTTTTCACCTCAAGAACCCTTGAACCATGAATCTGCTTTACAAAGGCGGTAATTTTCGGATTTATTTTAATACTTTTCAAAAGCAAAGGAAAGTTTTTATTAAATTCTTTTTGTTTATAACTCCGAGGTTTGACAGAAGTGAACGCTGTAATGTTTTTGTTTTTTAAAACCCAGAATTTTACTTTTTTCATTGCTCCGCCTGTCCTTCCTTTTTGTATTCATCCGTTACTTGTTCGCGCATAGCCAGAATTTCTTCTTTTTCCTGCTCGTTTGTCGCGTTAATGAAATCCTCCACCCCCTGACAAATTGCTTTAGCCACTCCGTTTTTAAAATCATTTTCCTTAAGTTTTTTTTCGTCGTCATTATTAGTAATGAAAGCCACTTCCACCAGAACAGCCGGCATATTCGCGTGCGCAATAACATAAAAAGGGGCGCGGAGTATCATGTTTTTATTACGGCTTTCTACATCCACACTGCTTACAATATTATCTAATATATTGCCTGCCAGGAGAATGCTCAGATAATCGTCGGACTTTGAACTAAGTTCGGAAAGGATGGATTTGATACCGCCGGTTTTCACAAAATCCATGTTCTCCCTTATCGCCAGCCTGCTTGATTTTTTATCGGAAGCCTCTGAGTCATATATATATATCTCCGCACCCTCCGCCTCCCGGTCGGTATTCGCATTAATATGAATAGAAATAAAAATATCTCCTTTATTCCTGTTAGCTATCGCAATCCTTTCCTGCAAGCTTATATAAACATCCCTATCGCGGGTAAGGACAACCTCTTTTTTAAGTTTTCCCCTGATTAATTCGGCGGTTTTAAGAGCAATATCCAGAGTCACAGCCTTCTCCTGAAGCCCGTTTTTGCCTACAGCCCCGGGATCTTTTCCCCCGTGTCCCGCATCTATCACTATCCGCTCCACTTTGAATTTCTCACCCTTTAACAACGGAATAGTCCTGATGTTTTCGGTATTCACCTTAACTGTCTGTTGTCCTTTATCTTCTTTAATAGTTTTCAGCTCTCCTTCATATTTCACCTGAAGAACTTTAGATCTTTTATCAAGTTCTACAGAACCTTTCATCAGCCCGGAAAAAACATAATTTAATCCGGCAGCGGAGAGAAAATATTTTTTATTGGAATAAATCGAGTGTTCTTTAAGCCTGGGTTCCGCGCCGACTGTCAGACGCATTGAATTGATCCCTTTGCTCATAAGCACTCTTTTTTTTGCAGGAACATAAGAGAAGGAAATCTTGTATGCGGCACATAGGCCTCTCAAGTGATAATACGTATCAAAACCGCGGGAAAGAGTATATACTTTGATTTTTCCGGGAACCCCGTTATTGGTTACTTTTACTTCAGAAAGCACAATTCTATCCTTAATGCTCTGCGCACCGATACAGAACAGGGACATAATTATTAGAACAATTATTTTAATCCGCGTATTCACGCATATCATCTTTGACATTGTTTTTGAAGATTTCAATAAATTTGCTCAGACTATGCGCACCAAAGATCCCTCTTCTTTTAAGCGTATAGGGATTGGAATTTATAGTATTTTTATCCCATTGAACGGTCACCGAGGTTTTATAACCGGTTTCTTTCAGAAGGCGGATAACAGTTTCGTTGTATCCTCCGTAAGGATAGGCAAAGCATTCGACTTTCTTGTTTAACTTCTCTTCTATTATTGCTTTTGAGTCGGCCAATTCCTTTCTTATTCTTGTTTCATAAGCTTCTTCCGTTTCCTCTTCCTTCTTCCTGTTCATATGAGGATGAGAAACAGAATGAGATTCAATTTCCATAAGACCTTCTTCATGTATTTTTTTTATGGTCTCCCACTTCATGGCCGTCTTATCAAATCTAACAGAATTAATATGCAGAAAGAGTGTCGCAGAAGCATTGTATTTTTTTAATACAGGATAAGCATATTTATAAATAGTTTCGTCCGCTCCATCAAAAGTAATTATTACTACATTCTGATCATACGGCTGCTTTCTGCTTAAATGTTCCGCAAAATCGGACATTTTCACCAGTTTGTAATTCTGAGATAAAAATTCTACCTGCTTATCAAAGTTTTCCGCAGTCACAATAAGCATTCGGTCAGAAGGCTTTGTAAAACGGTTAAGCTTCGGATCGTTACTTTTCATCCAGCTCTCCGGAAAGATCTCATGATAATTCAGGATCTTAATCCAATAAGGCTCCTTCGCTCTTTCCGCAGACAAAAAACAAAACAAGGACACGGTAATAAGCAGGACTTTACTTATAATCCTCATGCTCGGTCTCCGAAGATTTATCAATATTTGTATTTTTAAATATATCTACAAACTCGTTAAGCTTATATTTTCCCGGAATAAGCCGGCGTTTCAGGTTAATAAGCGAAGCGCTCGAGACAAAGTTCCTGTCCCAGGCCATTCCAGTAGCGGCAATATATCCTGCCTTTGACATTTCAGTTTCAACAATTTCCGTATGTTTTCCGTAAGGGTAGGCAAAATATTTTACTTCTTTTTTTATGTTGTCTTCTATTGTTTTTTTTGATTCAACAAGTTCTATTCTTAACCTTTTAAGATATTTTTCCTCACTCTCATCCGCAAGTTTGTCCGTCAAAATAGCGTGAGATTTGGTATGCGAACCAAAAATTATCCCGTTATCCGACATTTCTTTTGCCTGTTCCCAGCTGAAACCGCCCTTGCCGGGATAATCCGAGTAAAGAAATATCGCAAAAGGAAAGTTCAGCCTCTTAAGTATCGGATACGCATTTTTATAGATGGTCTCGTCTCCGTCATCAAAGGTAATTATCACAGAGTTAGCTTCCAGCGGTTTTCGTTCTTTGATACAATTCACCAGATAATCAAGTGAAATAACCTTGTAATTATCCCTGACAAATTGCATCTGTTCCTTAAAAGCATCGATTGTAACATCAGGATGAAGAGTTCTTTTTTCAACTATCCTGTGATAACCAAGAATCATGCCCCAGGACTCGTCGGCAAACAGCGAAAAAGAAAGAATGAATAATAACGCTATACATTTAAACAAACTTACTCCTTCCTTTCAAAGCCAAAATAATTAATTAATGACTAAATACTAATGACTAGTGACTATTTAAGGAGGATTATTATATATGCTGTTTACAGCTGCCTTAAATAGTCATTTGTCATTCGTCATTAGTAATTTTTTACTATTTGTCTTATTCCGTTCTTTTTCTTAGAAAGGTCGGAACATCAAAATCTTCGTTTTCCATATAGCCCTTTACCTTGGCTTCCAGGTTAGACATCCCTATCTCGCCTTTTATATCATCCAGGGAAAGTTTTTTCTGCAAAACAGCCGCCGCAACAGGCACTGCTGCCTGTTCCTGCATTGTCACAGGTTCAGGCTCATTTTCTTCCACCGGGGTTTCATTTTTTGCTTCCGCTTCCTGAACTACTTCAATTACCTTCGGAGTAAAACCGGTGGCAATAACGGTTATCCTTATCTCATTCTTCATATTCTCGTCAATGACCGCACCGAATATGATATTTGCTTCCTTATGCGCTTTCTCATAAATCACAGAAGTGGCTTCATTCACTTCAAACAAACTCAGATCCGGGCCGCCTGTGATATTGATAAGCACGCCCCGCGCTCCTTCTATATTCACATTTTCAAGAAGCGGGCTGGTCACAGCCATTTCCGCCGCCTTAGCGGCTTTATTCTCTCCGCTTGCTATACCGGTACCCATTAAAGCCCCTCCCATCTCCGCCATAATTGTCCTGACATCGGCAAAGTCAACGTTAACAAGTCCCGGAATCGTGATAACATCGGAGATACCCTGAATGGCCTGGCGAAGGACATCATCCGCCATGTTAAAAGCTTCTACCATCGGAGTCGTCCTTTCTACTATAGAAAGAAGTTTCTCGTTCGGAATGACCAGAAGCGTGTCTACTTTTTCCGATATTTCTTTTATACCCGCATCGGAATGAATCTTTCTTCTGTAACCCTCAAAACGGAACGGTTTGGTTACAACCCCGACCGTAAGCGCTCCGTTCTCCTTGGCTATTTCAGCCACCACGGGAGCCCCGCCGGTTCCCGTTCCGCCGCCCATACCGCAGGTGATAAAGACCATATCCGCGCCCGCAAGCGCTTCCCTGATCTTCTCCCGGTCTTCTTCAGCCGCCTTACGTCCTACTTCAGGATTGGCTCCCGCTCCCAGTCCTTTTGTAAGCTTGTTCCCGACCTGTATTTTGACAGAAGCATTGTTTCTTTTCAACTGCTGAGCATCGGTGTTGAGAGCTATAAACTCAACCCCTGATATGGATGCGGCAATCATCCTGTTTAAAGCGTTATTGCCCGCGCCGCCGATTCCGACCACTTTTATGTTGGCCGAGAAACTTGGATCGTTTGCGAATTCTATCATTTTATTTTCCTCCGTTTTTTCCGCCGACTTAGACGGGATTTTTGGTAATACTGTTTTTAAATGTTTCAGGGCTTATTCACCCTCGCTGATACAAACCTTTTCCTATTTCCAATTTTCCTCCGCCTAGGCGGATTTCGCAAAGAGTTATGGTCTTAATATTTAGACTTTGCTCAACTCGCTGAGTTTTAGAACAACCCTGTACCACTCGCTACATTCGGGTACAGAGCCATGAACCTGAATTTATGAATGGTTCATGGTTCCGCTAGAAAAGCTCTTTAAACCACTTCTTGATATTCCCGATAACACCCTCCAGCGGGCCTTTATTAACAAACCTTAATGCGCTCTTTCCTCCGGATTTGGCTCTCGCGCCATAGAGCGCAAGCCCTACCGCCGTAGCATACACAGGTGAATTTGCAATTTCCACAAGACCGTTAATGCCCTGAGGATAACCGACCCTGACCGGGAGCTTCAGGACCTTCTCCACCACCTCCTCTATCCCGGGAATTAAGGAGGCTCCTCCGGTAACGACTACCCCGGACGGAATCTTCCCTTCCATACCGTTCATCTTAAGCTCTTGAGAAACGAATTCAAAGATCTCTTCCATTCTGGGCTGAATAATTTCGGCAACAATTCTTTTTGGCACAACCCTATCCGGCCTGTCGCCTATAAGTTTCACCCTTATCTCTTCTGTCTCGTTTATTGTTCCTGCAAAAGCGCTGCCAAAGGACTTTTTTATCTCCTCGGCGATTTCAATAGGAGCGCGAAGCCCTATTGCCACATCATTAGTAACCTGCATACCTCCTACGGCCACAACAGAAGTATGTTTTACCCCTCCCTCGGAAAAAACAATAATATCCGTCGTTCCGCCCCCGATATCAACCATCACAACTCCAAGCTCTTTTTCATCCTGAGTAAGCACCGCTTCGCTTGAAGCATACGGCTGGAGCACTATATCTTCCACAAAATAACCGGCTTTCTCAATGGACCTTATAACATCCTGGGTCCTTGCCACCGAGGCCGTAACAACATGAACTTTGGCCCTGAGCCTTTGCCCGTACATACCGACAGGCGCCCTTATCTCATCCTGATCATCCAGTATAAACTCCTGGGGAATAATATGTATTACTTCGCGATCCGGAGGCACCGACTGGGTCTTAACCGCCTCAATGACCCTTTCGACATCACCGTTCGTAACTTCTTTGTTTTTTCCCGCAACAGCCACAACGGCTTCCGTATTAAGCCCTTTTACATGACTGCCGGCTATACCAGCGTAAACAGAACCCACCTCAACCCCGGCCATTCTGGAGGCATCATCCACAGCCTTTCGTACCGCTTCAACGGTGGTTTCAATATTAACAACAATGCCCTTCTTCAGGCCTCTCGATACGGAATGACCAATACCAATCAGGTTAAGACCTCCGGAATCGGTAACTTCTCCGATAACACAGCAGACTTTGGTCGTGCCAATATCCAGCCCGACCACTATCTTTTCATTTTCGTCTTTGGCCATTTTCTCACCGCCCTTTTATACTAATCAATTTATCTTATTGTTTTTAAAAGAAACAACCGCCTCGTCCCGGAACCTGAGATCAACATAAGCGATATCTTTTTTTCTTTCGTTCAAGTTTTTCAAGAGGCAAATAAGTTTATCTATTTTTTCATCCCAGTTTCCCTCTCCGAACTTATACACCTGGTCTGTATTCTGAACAACAAGAGCGAGCTCTTCCGGACAGGAAACATCTATGGACATAACATCGTTCAAATACGGAGCTCCCTTTGTTTCCAGTTTTTCCGCCATCAAAAGAGCTTGCTTTAAAGAAAGAGAGGTGGTTTTCTTCCCGACCTCGCTTAAGCTAATATTTATTCCGGTAAAAGAATACAGGCGCTTTCCGTAAAAAAAAGACTTAATGGACGGGAAGATTATCCCTTCCGCATCCGCCTGATAAAATTTATTTTCTCCAAGATACGCCACCGGCTCCCTTTCAGAAACCTCAATCTCAACCGTACCGGGAAATACCCGGTTGACAGAAGCCGTTTTAAACTGCGGGTTTGCCTTTAATCTTGACTGTATATCTTTTAATTTGATCCCGAACATATTTTTTCTTATCTCCACTTTTGCCAGCGCCAGTATCTCATTCTTGCTCACATATTTATTACCAGTTACTTTTACTTCTTTTACTTCAAAGCCGGGAGAATTCTTTAATCTGTCCGCTCCAAAGTAGACGCCGTAACCCAATCCTGCGACCGCGGTCAGAATAAAAAGTATTTTTGCCGCTTTTAACGCCCTATCAAATGAAAATGCAAGTTTTAACTTCGGCTTTACCGCCGCAGCTCCGGTTCTCAATACAACCCTGGCAACTTTATAGGTTTTAGCGCCTTTGATATCGGCTCTATTCCTGTATTTCGAAAAGAGTATTTTATTATCCATTCTTGACCGCACCGGAAAGCATTGATAGTATCATCTCTTCGAAGCTGACGCCCAGATACCTTACCGCTTCAGGCAGCAAAGAGGTTCCTGTCAATCCTGGAAGTGAATTCGCCTCCAGAATATAAGGTTTATTTGTCTTTTTATCTATTATAAAATCTACTCTTGAAAAATCCTTAAGAAGAAGCGCTTCATGCGTTTCAAGCGCCAGCTTCTCTATTTTCATATAAAGTTTCTTTTCAATTTTCGCCGGCATAACATGTTCCGACATCCCTTTGACATATTTCGCGGTATAATCATAGAAAGCCGTTTTCGGGATTATCTCAATAACAGGAAGCGCTTTGCCAAAAAACACCGGAACTGTCACTTCTCTTCCTTTAACATATTTTTCGACAAGGACCTTCGAACAGTATTTAAGAGCCAGCTTAACAGCTTTATTAAAATCCCTGTTGTTTTTAACAATAGTAACACCCAAAGTCGAGCCGCCATCCGCGGGTTTAACTACAACCGGCAGTTTCATTTTTAATTTACCGCCGGTATATTCCATATAACCCGGCGTCGGCAGTTTTTTCTCTATAAGTATTTTCTTTGTAATTATTTTATCCATGGCAACAGCGCTCGAAAGCATTCCGGAACCGGCGTACTTTATCCCTAAAATATCCAAAGCCCCCTGAATACGGCCGTCTTCACCAAAAGCCCCGTGCAGCCCCAGGAAAGCCACATCCGGATTTATCTTTCTGATAAGCGTAAAAATATCCTTCCGGTTTCTTTCGTTAAAATCGACACGTTTATAGTTAAGGCCCAGATTTATCAATGCTTTTTCCACGGCGTCACTGCTTTTTTGCGCAATTTCCCTTTCCGAAGAAATTCCTCCGGAAATAAGAACAATCTTTTTATTTTTCAGCAGTTTAAAATCTCCAATAAAAGAATTATTCACTTATCCTCTCCCAATATTTTAATTTCCGCCGCCAGCCTGACCCCAATCTTCTTAAATACCGTCTTTTTAACAAGCTCCATGAGTTTTATAAAATCCTTTGTCGATTTCCCTCTATTGACAAAGAAATTCCCGTGTTTCATTGATATTTCCACCTTTCCTATCTTCCTTCCTTTAAGTCCGCACTCATCCACCAAACGGCCGGCAAAAAAACCCTTCGGATTTTTGAAAACTGAACCCGCGGTGCCCCAGCAAGCCGGCTGACGGTTTTTTCTTCTCTTTAAAAACTCCAATATCTTTGCTTTTACTGTTTTTTCAGAGCTTTTCTTTAAGCTAAAAGAAACCTCAATCACAATCAACCTGCCTTTACCTGAAAATTTTGCTCCTCTATAGGTAAAACCCGCCTTCTTGCCGCTTAATTTCTTTATTTTAGAATTTCTGTCAATCACAGTAATGGACTTCACTACATCTTTAATTTCGCCGCCGTCAGCACCGGCATTCATGACAACAGCGCCTCCGATCGTACCGGGGATTCCTGCCGCAAATTCCAGTCCGGTTAACCCTTTTGCTGCAGCAATTATTACCGCCCTCGAAAGGACAGCCCCTCCGCCGCAAATGATTTCATTATCTCTAACACTGATTGCCAAAAATTTTCCTTTTAAACGAAGCACCAGCCCTCTAATACCCCCGTCCTTTACTAAAATATTACTTCCCCCGCCGATTAATGTAAGCGGAAGTTTCTCTTCTTTCGCAAACAAGAGCACTTTCTTTAAGGCCCGCAAATTAAGAACATCCAGCATGCAGTCAGCCGGGCCGCCGAGACCGAGGGTGGTATATTTGCTCAAGTTTTCGTTGATCTTCATGCTATCCTCTACACTCCTTTAAACTACAGCCACTCAGCTTTTCATTAATCGCCTGGCAAACTCTTCGCCCGTCTTCCTGATATCACCGGCGCCAAGTATAATTACCAGGTCGCCTTTTCTGCAAATATCCAGAAGGTACTCAGGTATATCTTCTTTATTTTTAATAAAGACCGCTTTTTTGCCGTTATTTTTGATACTGTTTACCACCAACTCAGCCGTTACATTAGCTATCGGTTTTTCCCCCGCCGCATAAATATCGGTAAGCACTACCATATCAGCGTCTTTAAAAGCTCTCCCAAATTTTTCAAAAAGTATTCTGGTACGGCTGTATCTGTGCGGTTGAAAAACCGCGATTAATCTCCTTGGCTTTAGCATCCTGGCGGCTTTCAGGGTCGCCATTATCTCTGTCGGATGGTGTCCATAGTCATCAATAACCAATACCCCGTGTTTTTCCCCGAGTTTTTCAAATCTTCTAACGACTCCCATAAATTTAGCAAGTCCCCGCTTTACGGCATTTATTTTTATTCCGGTCTCTATAGCCGCACCGATTACCGCAAGAGCATTTAAGACGTTATGCACCCCCAGAACATTAACGATGAACTTTCCGAGGTTTTTTCCGCGGTAGAGCACTTCAAATTCACTTCCAAACTTTTTTACTTTAAGCTTTTTAATGGTAATATCAGCCTTATTTTTAATTCCATACGTAATATATTTTTTTTCAACACTCGGAAGAATACTTCTTACATTTTCATCATCCGCGCAAAGCACTGCTACACCATAAAACGGCACTTTGTTTATAAAGCTTATAAAAAGATGCTTCAGATTTTCCATGCTGTGATGATAATCCAGGTGGTCATCGTCTATATTTGTAACGACTATTACAACAGGACTAAGATGCATAAAAGAGCCATCAGATTCATCAGCTTCCGCAATAAGGTATTCGCCTTTTCCAAGTTTTGCATTGCTGTTAATCACATTAAGCTTTCCGCCTATTATAATAGTAGGATCCAATCCTGCTTCATTCCAGACCACGGCCGCCATAGAAGTAGTAGTTGTTTTTCCATGAGTGCCCGAAATAGCAACACCTGTTTTAAGGCGCATCAACTCGGCAAGGATCTCCGCCCGGGGAATTACCGGAATATTTCTTTTCTTTGCTTCAACTACCTCCGGGTTATCCGGAAAAACAGCGCTGGAAATCACTACAACATCCGGAAGAGCTTCTGAAACATTCTTCTCTGTATGACCGATATTTATCGAAGCACCCTTGGCCTTTAAATCCTCCACTATCTCCGAGTTTTTCACATCCGAACCGGAGACACCACAGCCTAAATTAAGAAGCACTTCTGCGATACCGCTCATTCCAATGCCTCCTATTCCCACAAAATGCGCTTTGTGAAACTCTCCGGACTTGCGCACGGAGTTTTGACGATATGAGGTTTTTCGATTATTCATGCCAAATTTACCACCCTGGACCGAAATGGTGCAGGGCGCGTTCCACCGCCTAACGCCCGCGGCTTTCTTTGGCACTGCGTCATAAGTTTTCCTGTTTATATTCATATAATTTTTTCCAGCTCCGTAAGCATTATTTTTGCACTGTCTTCTGTCACGATCTTTTTTATATTTTTCTTTATTACATTGGTGCCGTCCCTGCCAAAAAGCATCCGTTTAACCTCTGCTGCCAGTTTTTCCGGAGTTAAATCTTTCTCTTCAAACATCAGAGCGGCGCCCTTCTCTGCAACAGACTTTGCGTTATGCACCTGGTGGTTATTCGCCGCCGCAGGAAACGGGATAAAAATCGCCGGAACCGAGCACTTTATCACCTCGGCAACCGTAGTCGCTCCCGCCCTGGCAATCAGGAGATCTGTCGCGGCATAAATCTCCTGCATATTGCCAAAGAACGTTTTAAGTTCAGGTTTTAATCCGTTTAATTCTGAAATCTTTTCCTGGTAAACAGGGAAATCCTTCTCGCCCGTCATCCAGATAACCTCTATCTTCTCGCCGTTCAATAATTTTAAAGCCTCAAAAACAATAATGTTCATACTCCTTGCGCCCTGGCTCCCGCCGATTATAGAAATCACGTTTTTTCCCTCTTCGATATTAAGAGCCTGCCTTGCCTTTTCTTTCGTCACAGACCCTATTTCATCCCTCAACGGATTACCGGTATAAAAACCCTTTCCCTTAAACACTTTTTCAGTGTCGGGAAAGCTTGCGAACACCTTCTTTGCAAATCTCATAAGGACTTTATTCGTAAGCCCTGGTATGGCATTTTGCTCATGCAAAACAACAGGAACCCCGGATAAACGTCCGGCTATTACCACCGGCGCGCAGACATATCCGCCAAACCCTATTATTACCGCAGGTTTTTCCTTTTTTATCACCGCCGCTGCCGCAAAAATCCCTTTTGTGAAGTTATACATATTTATTATATTCTTTAAAGTAATCCTCCTTAATATCTTGCCTACCGGTACAGGAATGAATCTAAAACCTTCCTCTGTTACTATTTTTTCTTCCATCCCTCCGCAACCGCCTATAAAAACCACCTCATGATCCTTCTTTGCCTCCCGCCCAAAAGCAACAGCAGGATAAATATGGCCCCCGGTACCTCCTGTTGCTATCATTATTTTCATTCAGTAATCTTCCTTCCGCCTAGGCGGATTTCGCAAAGGATTTATGGTCAGATACCTAAACCTTTGCTCAATTTCCTTGTTTCTTGGTTTAAATATCCTCGTTCTTTTAATTTTCAAATTTCGTGCTTCGAGTTTATCTTTACCGTTATCTTCTTACCTGCTTTGCGAGATTAAGCAGAATTCCAACTGCCATCATATTTATTAAAAGAGACGAGCCGCCGTAGCTGATAAAGGGCAAAGTCAGGCCCTTCGTCGGAACCAGTCCCGTGACGACCGACATATTAATGAAAGCCTGAAGGCCTATCCAGGAAGTTATACCGACCGCCAGTACTTTTCCGAAAATATCTTCCAGTCTCATCGCAATATCAATTCCCTTCCAGATAATAAAACCAAAAACCAGGAGAACGGCGGTTGCGCCTATAAGTCCTACCTCTTCTCCGACTATCGCAAAAATAAAATCCGTATGCGCTTCCGGAAGATAAAAAAGTTTCTGCGTCCCGTTTCCGAGGCCTTTTCCAAAGATACCGCCGGAACCAAAAGCAATGAACGACTGTACCATTTGAAAGCCTATTCCCTGAGGATCCGACCAGGGATCCAGAAATGCTTTAATTCTTTTGCTCCTATACGAAGCCTTCATAATAACCATATATCCGATAGGGAGCATCGGGAGAGAAACAGCCAGAACATGCGCAAGCCTTACTCCTCCGACAAAGAGCATTAAACCAAGTACAAGTAAGAGCATTATTATCGAACCCATATCAGGCTGAAGTATCATCACTCCTGAAATACACATGAAGATAATCAAAAACGGCATAAAGCCGTTGGCAAAATTTCTTATTATCTCCTGCTTTCTTTCTATTGCAGTTGCCACATAAAGGATAAATGCCAGCTTTAGAAATTCGCTCGGCTCAAAGGTAAACCCGAATAGCCATATCCATCTTCTGGCCCCTCCCACTTTTTTACCGAGATGCGGGACAAAAACAAGAAAAACCGATATTACAGCTAGGATAAAAAGCGGTTTTGCCAGCTCACGAAGTTTCTCATACTTAAGATTCCGAAAGAAAATAAGGCCTAAGCTTCCGACTCCTATCCAGAAAAGCTGTTTCATCAGGAAATAATGAAGCGTTTTATACTTATCGTTCGCGTAAATTCCGGACGAAGAAAATACCATGACAATTCCAAAAGCAAGAAGGATAACGAGCGCAGAGAGAATAACTCCGCCGTCATACCGTTTTCTTGGAGCTGTCAGGTCCACTATAATCCTCCGGTTTTCTCAGCTTTTAGCTGCAAAACTGCCTCTTTAAATATCTTTCCCCGTTCTTCATAATTCTTAAACATATCAAAACTCGCACAACCGGGAGACATAAGAACTATATCTCCCGTAACTGCCGAGGCAAATGCTTTTTTTACGGCATCCGCCATATCGCCCGCTTCTTCCGTCAAAACAACTCCCGCCAGTGCTTTTTTAATCTCTTCTCTGGCCTCTCCTATAACAACAAGCTTTTTTACTTTTTTAGAAACAGCCTCCTTAAGTTCCGTAAAGTCGCTTCCTTTATTTCTTCCGCCGGCTATAAGTATTACCGGCCCGTCATAGCTGAGTATTGATTTTTCAACCGCCAGCATATTCGTCCCCTGGGAGTTGTTTATAAACTTTACGCCGGATACTTCCCCTGAGAACTCCTGCCGGTGCTCCACACCTTTAAAGTTTCTCAGGACTTCCGCTGCGATACTGTTTTTCACTCCAAGAAGGCCGGCAGCAAGTACAGCCGCCATCGCATTTTCAACATTATGCAAACCTTTAATAAAGAGCTCTTTCTGGTTAAGAATCATTGTCTCCACGCCGTTTAGGAGCAGCATTATATTCCCGTTCTCAAAGAAAACACCTTCTTTCTTTTCTTCTCCGGCAAACCTTCCGTTTATATCAAAATAATACGGTTTTGCTTTCGCCTGCTGTTCGTAAAGGGGAGTGAACTTATCATTCGCATTTAAAATAAGCGCTTCCCCTTCCGTTTGATTTTTAAATATCTTTCCTTTAGCCTCCACATATTGCTGAAGGTTTTTATACCTGTCCATATGATCGCTTCCGATGTTTAAAATAGCCGCGATCTTCGGCTTAAAAGTTTTTATCGTTTCCAGCTGAAAACTGCTTACCTCCGCCACATAGACCCTGTCAGTATCGTCCGTTCCCGCTTTAATAAAACCGGTCAAAGGTTTTCCGATATTTCCGCCGACTACGGTTTGCTTTCCAGACTGTTTAAGTATTTCTCCTATTAAAGTCGTGGTAGTTGTTTTTCCTTTAGTTCCGGTAACGGCAACAACGGGTCCCTTAAAGAAGGAATAAGCCAGCTCAAGCTCTCCGATAATATCTATTCCTTTTTCTTTCGCTTTCACAAAGACCGGTTTTTCCGTATCAAC
>JAZDIO010000212.1:0-4503 GCA_043804965.1 Candidatus Firestoneibacteriota bacterium
GGTCATTCATACGGTTTATAAGCCGTATAAAGGTGGACTTCCCGCAACCGGAGGGGCCTATCATGGCTGTCACCATATTTTTGTAAATATCCATATTGACATTCATAAGGGCGTGTTTTAACCCGTAGAAGAAGTTAACATCTTTTACTTTTATTCTTATTTCGTCAGGCATACTTTCTCCTTTGCTTCTGTCTCAAATAGATCGCAATAGCAGAAATAAGAAGCACCATAATAAGAAGCAATAAGGCACAACCATAAGCTATCATGGTTTGTTCTTTCGGGTGTGTACCTTCCGTCATCAAAGCATATATATGATAAGGGAGAGCCATCGCTTCCGAGAATGGAGACGTCGGATAGCCCTTGATATAAAAAGTCGCTGCCGTAAAAAGTATCGGCGCAGTCTCACCCGCCGCTCTTCCGACCCCTAGTATCACTCCCGTAAGAATACCGGGAAGAGCCGCCGGAACAACAATCTTCTTAATAGTCTGCCATTGAGTCGCCCCTACAGCATAAGATGCCTCCCTGAGGGATTGCGGGACAGCAACCAGCGCCTCATATGAAGCAGATATTATACTTGGCAGCACAAGAATACTGAGCGTAAGGCTTCCGGATAGTACAGATACTCTAAATCCAAAAGCTTTTACGAAAACCGCAAGACCAAAAAGCCCGAAAACCACCGAAGGAACTCCGGCAAGATTATTAATGCTCATTCTGATTATATTCACAGTCATGTTTTTGGGGCTGTATTCGGTAAGATATACGGCTGTAATAAGTCCGAGAGGAAGTGAAAACAGGATCGCTCCCAATGTAAGGTAAAGTGTACCGACAATTACCGGCGCAACTCCACCCGCGGTCATGGCTTTCCTCGGAGCAGCCGTCAAAAACTCCCACGATAAAATTTGTATCCCTCTAGAAGCAACAAAATAAATAATAGATCCAAGAAATAAAAGAGTAATAATAATGCACATAAAAAGTATTACAAAACCGATTTTTTGCGAAATCTCAGGTTTTATCATAAATCCAGCCCCAGCTTTACTCTATATCTCCTGCTGATAATCTCAGCAACCATATTCAACACAAGCGTAATAAAAAACAACACAAGCCCGATAGCAAACAAAGCGTGATAATGAATACCTCCAACCGGAGCCTCTCCCATTTCAGCGGCTATGGTCGCAGTCATTGTTCGTACAGGAGAAAATATTGAACTAGGAAAAACAGCAGCTCCTCCGGTCACCATAAGCACGGTCATTGTTTCACCTATAACACGGCTTATCCCGAGAATCAAAGCTGTTGAGACTCCTGACCCCGCAGCCGGCATTATTACTTTCCATAAAGTCTGCCACCTGTTAGCTCCAAGCGCATATGAAGCTTCGCGAAAGGACCCGGGAACGAATGAAAGAGCATCTTCTGCTATACTGCATATGGTTGGAATAGCCATAATGCCAAGTACTACCATGCCGGTAAAAGCACAAAGACCCGTAGGAAGCTTAAAAACATTCTGAAGAAAAGGAGCAACAACAACCATTCCAAAAAATCCAAATACAATAGACGGTACGGCACCGAGAAGCTCAATGACTGGTTTTAACCAGATCTTGGCTTTCTCCCCTGCAAGTTCATGGATGAAAAGAGCGCTTCCTAGACCAAGCGGTACGGCAATGAACATCGCCCCTATAGTTACAAAAAATGACGCGCTTATCATCGAAAATATCCCGAACTGAGGAGCATCTTCATAAGTCGGATACCACCTCAAGCCGGTAAGAAAATCCTTAATGCCGATTTCTTTAAAAACAGGCAATCCCTCTAAAAAAAGAACCGCTATTATTCCGGTTAAAAAAATAAGAGATGAAAATGCAAGCACGGTAAATATCCATTTGTAGATATTTTCTTTTACTCTTATTTTATACATTTTTTTAAGCACCCGTCCTGCCTCTCTTTCCTCAAGAAGCAGGACAAAGGCACTATCTCCTTTAACTATTTTGCCGGTGCATCCTTACTATCAAGTAAACCGCATGGACGCCGGCATCCATGACAGTTTACTTAAGAGGTACAAAACCCTGTTCTTCAACTATTTTCTGACCTTCATCACTTAAAACAAAATCTATTACAAACTTGGCATTCCCCTGTGGCTTGCCGTTCGTGTACATATATAACGGCCTGGAGTAGGGATATTGAGCAGAAAGGACCGTGGCTTTGGAACATTCCACACCCTCGACAGGAATAGCTTTTACACTTCCGCTGACATATCCTAAACCAACATAACCGACGGCCTGGGGCGTCTTAGCGACTGTAGTTGCCGCAGCTTGATTAGAGGCCTGAAGAAGAGCATCTGCTCTGGGTTTTGCTCCGCTAAGAGCAAGAACACTAAAAGCTTCATACGTTCCGCTTGAAGTATCTCTTGAAAGTACCACAATTTTTCCGGGAGTACCGCCCAGCTGCAACCAATCTGAAATAGCACCCGTATATATATCCTTAATCTGTTTTTTTGTGAAAGCTTTTATTGGATTCGCAGGATTAACAATTACAGCAATACCATCCATCGCAATCACATTCCCTTTTGGGTCAACACCCTTATCCAGCGCTTTCTTTATTTCCGATCCTTTTATCGGCCGCGAGGAATCACCTATAGTACAGGTGGAGTCTATTATAGATGCAATTCCGACTCCTGAACCACCTCCTCTTACGGTAATGTTAAGATCTCCATTCTTTTCCATTAACCTTTCTGCGCAAGCCTGGGCTATAGGCAGTACTGTAGTCGAACCTTCGATTATCACTTTCTCAGCCGCAACAACAACACCGCTAAACATCAAGCTTACCGCAGCTATAGTATGCAATAGTTTCATAAGTTATCTCCTTTTCTAGAATTTGAAGTTAAAGTCAAATTGTGCAACCTGCGTGTCAGTTTTAAAATCAGAGACCGGAAACTTTCTGCCGTAATAGTAGTCAAATTCAAAGTTCGCATTCTTTGTAAACCCGTAAGTGATCTTAAGCTCATGCGCTATCATCGCAGTCTTTCCGCCATAAGCATCAGAATCCGAAAGGAAATCAACCCAGGCATCTTTCTGAAGCATTCTGGAAGATATCATTGCCTGCCACTTCCCAAGTTCATCAACTTTTGCATCTCCAAATTTCAACCCTACAATATACCCATTCTTGGCATCATTCAACAATGCTGTATCAGTGTTCATATTTATTACTGCTTCAACAAAAACGCTGATTACAGGAAACACCGTATCACTAACTCCCATTTCAAGACTTGCGGCACCGCAATCATAATCAAAAGCAAACTTTGAAGTTGTTGTAGTTGTTTGTGTTCTGCCTATTGCCGTTGTATTCGTCAGGGTCGTCACAGTTGTATAGGTGGTAGAAGTTGAAGTAACCAGGGTATTGGAAGCTCCGGCGCCACCTGTTGACGGGAGATTGGATATCGGCATTCCCTGAACATTTTCAAACAGATGGAGCCCCATTGCCGCCTTAACATAAATATTTGAGGCGGCTTTAATCTTTACACCCGCCTGCAAACTCACAAGCCCCGGATCAGCAATGCTTGAAGAGTTTTCGTCAATGTTTAAATAGCCGGCAGCAGCAAAAACGTCGATAAGATCTGAAACTAAAGGCGCTTTATAATCAGCAGCCACACCCTCAAAGTTAAGATCGCTGTCAAATAAAAGGTCGGAAGGTTTATACAAAAAGCTGCCATAAGGAAATTTACCCGCAAGAAGCGTAAGGCCGTCCACCGGCAAATACTGTCCCCAGGCCATATCAAGCCTTATATCCGGGTGCTGAAAACTATTCTCGAGTGTTTGATTTGTAGACCTCGGATCATCCGTGCCCGAACAAATACCGAGCCCCAGCAAAAAACCGGACCCAATATCCGCAAAACCATTTAAACGAAGACGGAGTCTTTCTCTTATCCTCTGGACTGCATCCGGTTCCATACTTCTTTCTTCCTGCAACCGATACCTTACATCGCCTTTCAGGGTTAACACCTGTACCCAACCCGGAACACTGCTTGACTTTCCGCTTGCCAGATTTTTTGCCACATTTTCGTCTGTTTCAGACATTATCTGCGCACCTTCGCCGCCGGTGATCACGCCTTTCTCCACAAGCTTCTGAATCAGAAAATCAGCATCCGAACCGACAGCAAGCCCGCCGACAAGTACTACAGCTAGAACTGCTTTTAGTACATCTTTCACCTTAACCTCCTTAAATTTATTTTCCATAATCTTTTCTCCTCCTTTTAATTTTTATCTGCAAGAAGTATACAAGAATTTAGTTAAGGAAGGATAAAGAAAATATTAATATAATGTTAAGATTGGATACTACTGGAGGAAACCACTATTTTGACGAAAATTTATAGCCAACACCATGAACAGTTTTAATTAGTTTTCCCGCTTTACCTAGTTTTTCTCTAAGGTGTCTGACGTGAACATCTACAGCGCGGTCAACGATAGCGGCGTCATAACTCCAGGCGCCGTTTATTAACTGCTCGCGGTTATACGCCTT
>JAZDIO010000213.1:0-25319 GCA_043804965.1 Candidatus Firestoneibacteriota bacterium
AAATAGAAACTACAAGCGGAATAGATATTTTCTTATCATTTCCACTTAGCCAATATTTAAGTATATAAATACATACCCCTAATATAAAGAAAGGAATTGAATAAATAAAAGCATAAAAAGGTACAAACAAATAACCTATTGCAGCAGTAGATGATGCAGATCTATTAATAGACCAGATAAAAACAATCATATTTGTCAATAATCCTAAAAAGAAAAATACAAATCCATATGTTTTCGATTTTTTTATTATTTCTAAATTTTCACCCATATGTTCACTCCTTTTTCTTTTTAAAATTTAATAGTTTTTTGACTTCACGATCGAAATCGGATTCAAGTAAACGATCTTGAATAATCTGGTATTTTTCATATTCTCTTTCAGCTAAGGCCACTGCAATTTTATGACTAATCTTACCGCTATCTCGTAATATTTCTCTTTCGTTGAACTTTAAAAAGGCGTCCAATTTCTCTATCCAGTTTTTCATATACATCACAATACCTTTTTGTGACTGCATTTCAGCATAGTCAAGATACATCGTTACGATTCTATTTAGACCATCAAGTTCTTTTTCATTAAGATAATTCTTGGCAATACTGACATCGGTTTTTCGAATAGTTCCTTTTGGCGCGTTTTTCCAGGTGGTTAACCCCATATTTGCTTTTTTACTTCCTGTTCTTTTATAAATAATCTCTGCAGCAGTTTGACCGCTTATTGCAAAGTGGAGTTTGTTTTGAACCGTAGCAAAAAACTGTTTGGTAATTTCTTCATTCGGATCATAATCAGCGCTGCACTGAGTGTAAATGTCGGTGATTTTCTGATAAAACCTACGTTCGCTGGAACGAATATCGCGGATGCGCGCCAGTTGCTCTTCAAAAAAGTCCCTACCAAAAACATTATCAGGGTTTTTCAGCCTCTCATCATCCATAGCAAAACCTTTGATGATGTACTCTTTGAGCACTTTTGTTGCCCATATGCGAAAATGCGTCGCTTGCCTTGAATTTATCCTATAACCGACAGAGATAATCGCATCTAGATTATATAACTTGGTGGAATATTTCTTCCCATCTTCAGCAGTTATTTCCAAAATGGAAATAACTGAATCTTCCCTTAACTCGCCGCTTACAAAGACATTCTTGAGGTGTTTGTTTACCGCCGGTATACCAACGCCGAAAAGGTCAGCCATTTTCTTTTGTGTAAGCCACAAATTCTCATTACGTAGAAATATCTCCACTTTCACATTGCCGTTTGGCGTAGTGTAAAGTAAAAACTCAGTAAACGTGTTCTGTTTTGCAATCTGTTTATTCTTTTTCATGTTTTTCACCAAACTTCGGAGACATAAAATAATTATTAATCCTTAACTCTTTTGTCCAGTGACTCTCCCAGAAATTACTCGTACTTTTTGGCGGAGGGTGCAGGACTCGAACCTGCATGCCCTTTCGGACGACGGATTTCAAGTCCGTTGCCTTACCAATTAGACTAACCCTCCAAAAAAACAAACTCGAAATTCTAAATTAGAAATTCGAAACAAATACACATATTTTATACCCCGCGTTATTAAAGCAACTCATTATAACATATGATATTTTAAAGGTGAAGCAATATCGACTTATTCTAACAGCATAAGCCTATTTTTCTAATATTGTCAATATTCTTCATTATTTTTGCCTTGTTCTTTTTTAACAGCTTTCTTCCGTTTTTGCAAAACTTACAGTCAGGTCTGTTGCAAAGCAGTATATCCAGTCTGCCTTTTCGGATTTCCTTTACAGTCGCATTAACAACATCCTTTGCATTTATGATAATTACTTCAGCGTTTCCCAGTTTACCTTTCTTGATTATTCCTTCCTTTTCAAATACTTTCTTTATTTTTGAATCTTTTTTATAAAAGTCCCTGCAACCTGAAGGGCATTTTGTTACCTTGACTATTCTATCTCTTCCGTTAACATCTTCAACAACAGCTTTTTCGGTAGTTAAATAAGGCAAATCCAGCCAATCTTCTACGGCATGCAGCGTAGTATTGCATCCGATTCCGGTGCCAATAAACAAAATCTTCGCATTTAAGCTCACATATTTACCATAAGGACCATCTTTAGAAAAAGTACTTGAAGTATGCCCTTTTACTAACTCCTGCGCGCCTTTTCCAACGGCAGCTATTGAATGAGTCGGATGCTGGCTTCTGAAAGAATCGGGTCTTTTAAGCAAGGCATTAGTAATCTCACCGACCCGAGACGGTGTTTTCCCCGGATTAAAAGCATACAGTCCTTCCAAAAATGTAGCTGTTAAGGTGGGAACAATGACCGTACCTTGCGGAGATACACTTTCAATTAAAGCATCAACAACCGTATCAGCGCCGCCTTCAACTATACCAATGCTTCCCAGCGAAGAATGAACAAAAACAACATCTCCTTTTTTAATGCCCATATTTTTTAAATCATTTATTAAATCATCTCTGGTTATTCTGTTATTTTTTTTTAACTTTATATACTTATATTTTGCCGAAAGTTTGAACCATCTCATGATGGCTTCCGGCTTAAGATCATAATTCACTCTCAATATATTAAATATTTCATGGACAGTTCTTTTGCCGTTTATCCAGCTCATAATTTTGATAACCGATACTCCGGGCAGGACCCCTGCCAGTTTCGCAAAATTCTTTTTATCCTGCTCCGATATAACCCAACTCAAAGGCATTCCGATAAAACTCTTTACCGGAATAATCTTATTCATTCCCGCTAAAACAGCCTTATTTAAACCTGCTTCTTGGGTTATCTTAATATTTTTAAATACATTTTTGTAGCTGCTTTTAAAAGTCTGCCTAAAATCAAAAGAAAGCCTCTGAATCTGCTGTCTTAAGTAATGTTTATTCCAAGCATTACCTGAAGAAAGTTTAGTTAAATCATTAAGACCCCGCTCCTCAATATCAATCAAATGATCTATTTTCTTTATTTCTTTTTCCAAGTCGCCGGAATTTGAAAGTACTTCCTGCAGCGCTCTAATAACTCTTATTTTTGCACTGGCCGCTATTTCCTCTCCCAGCCAACACGCTTCCTTCACGCCGGCATTAGCAAGAAAATATAGATAGGTTCCGGTAACAACCCCTATCCGTTTTAAAGACACAATTGAGACATTATTTGGAGTGTCCTTATTAGAATGATAAAACTTATCGGAAGTATACAGCAAATACGGAGTAGGAATCCCTATTGAAGGTTCTGCTATAAAAGAATCATCATCAAACATCTTGTAATTATTTTCTTTCCAGCGGCAAGGCTTCCATTTGCAGGTTTCTTCAATTAATCTCAAAACCAGATCATTTACAAAGGAAGGGTTTGAAGGCCAGGATTTTACGACATTTAATACTGCGCCCGTAATATCCTCATCTTCTCCTACCATATCAATATTTAACCCTGCGATGATTTTCGCTGCTTTCCCTTTCTTTGCCTCAAAAAATGACAACAGGCCGAATATTTCAAAGGGCAGAATAAATCTGATACTTCTTTTTGGCCGGGGTAATATTCCTTTTTTTATAAGAACTATCAAAGCTCTCGCAGTCTCCAAGTTTATGCCGGAACCGGAAGCATTGTCATTGGCCCCTATTTCATAAAGATGGGAAACGACCAGTACTTCCTCTTCTTTATTTTTTATTCCCGGAATAATGCCTGTTACAGTTCCTACATTCCCCTTGTATAATCTTGTCTTAACAAAAGCCCTGGCTTTTATCTTACTGCTTTTTAATAATTTCCGGAGCTTAAAACCTGCTGCCGGAGATATTACAAACGCAAAACCTTTATATTTATTTTTTGGAATAAAGCAGGCGTTTTCCCAATATACGGCATCTGTTTCTTTCATTCTTTTACCCGGTATCCACGACTGAGAAACAAAATCCAGAACCAAGCCTGCTCCCTTATTCTTCATGACATAATCTGCGACTTGCCCGCCCCTATCGGAAGACAACACTATCTTTCCTTTCATTTCTGACGGGTGTTTAATGCTTTCAATATCAACGATCTCTGTTTCAATAACTCCTTTTGTCGGGGCGCTGTACATGGCAATTGAAATCGGAGTCGTTTTATGATCCGCTATTACTTCTTTCTTTCCATCCGGCAAAATTATTTCCAATCTGGCGTCAAAAGCGTCCCAGGCCTGGGGCGGAGTCGCAACCCCTAATTTTGACACCCCGTCCGATTTATAGTTAATTATCTCCACCTCGGACAAACCAATTTCTTTCATTTTATTACAGCACCACTTTGCAGTATCAGCAAATGACTTATAATCAGAATACCTGTCTGAAGAATATATACTTATTAAATTTTGCTTTGCCAATTCACCCGAGAACTCACCAAACACTTTATTATAGATCTGTTTATACATTTGCAGGTATCCTCCAATTACGTACTTTTTTTACCCATCTCCAAACATCCTCATCCTGCTATTGCTTTTCGATTGTTTTAAATACTCCATAGGCCTTAAGAAGATCTTCAGCTTTCCTGACAACATCATCCTGCTCAACTGCCTCTCTTTCTCCTGCTTCTTCACCATTGGCAGCTTTTACTATTTCAATTTTTAACTGTTTTTTGATTATATCCTTATTGCTGTTTACCTCAGACTCGGAAAGAACAAAACCTTTTGCTCTTACCTCTCTGGCAAACTCATCAACATTTTTATCCTCTATAACAAGCTTTTTAAGATCCAGGCTCGCGGTATCTTTAACATATTTTTTCGCATAATTCGCAAAATGCTCGTAATATCTGAGTTTATATACAAAATCCGGAGGAAAATAATCCTCTTCAATAATATCAGGTTCTATCCCTTTTTCATGAATCTTCTTTCCCGACGGTGTGTAATAATATGCCGTCGTAAGTCTCAACCCCGACCCGTCACTCATGGAAAATATTGACTGTACGGACCCTTTCCCAAATGTTTTTGTTCCCATAATCACCGCCCTCTTATTATCCTGCAGGGCCCCGGTAACAATCTCAGAAGCTGAAGCACTTCCTTTATTTACAAGTATAACGAGAGGAACTCTTTCCGCATAGGAACTCCCTGACTTTGCCACATATTTTTTATTATTGTTTTTGTCTCTCCCCTGGGTATACACTATTAATTTATCAGCTGACAGAAATCTGTCACTGATACTTGCCGAAACATTCAAAAGCCCTCCGGGATTATTACGAAGGTCAAGTATTATACCTTTCGCTTTCTTTGCCTCCATCTCATTTACAGCCTTTGCAATATCATCCTCTGATGTTTCAATAAATTGGCTCAGACGTATATATCCGATATTATCATTGTTTATGTAATATGTAACGCTTTGAATCTTAATATTATCCCTGATTATCTCAACATCCTCGCTTTTGTCGGCTGTTTCATGGATTATCGTAAGAACAACAGGAGTGCCGCGCTGGCCCCTTATTTTTTTACGGCATCATTTACCGTCATATTCTTAGTTGTAACTCCCTCAATCTTGAGGATTCTGTCCCCGGTCCTCAGCCCTTTTTTCCAGGCAGGGCTCTTATCAAAAGGCGAAACAACTGTCAGCATTTCATTTCTGACCGTTATTTCCACACCTATACCGCTGTAATTTCCGGCGGTTTCCGAGCGCATCTCTTTATACTCCGCAGGATCCATGAACTGGCTGTAAGGATCCAGGGTAGAAAGCATCCCTTTAATCGCGCCGTAAAGCAGCTTATCCCCTTTTATTTTCTCTTCATCCACATAAGTTTTATTTATATAATCAAGAGATTCCATAACTTCCGTAAGTTTCTTATAAGAATTATCAACCACTTCCCTGTCATTCGAGGCATACAACCCCAAGACAAAAATTATCAAAACAAACACCGCTCGCTTCACTGTACTCATAAAACCTCCCGTAAATATAAACTCGAATTTGCATTATTTCTTTAACCAATTCAACGGATTTTCCGGTTTTCCCCTGCTTCTAATTTCAAAATATAAAGTGGGTCTATCAGAAGCGCCGCTTTCTCCTGTTTTGCCTATAGCTTGTTCAGTCAAAACTTTCTGGCCTGCGTTAACAAGAATCTCGGAAAAATGTCCGTAAACAATAATCACATTATTTCCGCAATCTATTAATATTGTTTTCCCGTATCCCTTAAACCAGTCCGCAAATAAAACCACCCCTCCAAATACAGCTCTTACCTCTTGATCGGGATTAACTCCGATTTCAATGCCGTTGTTATTAACGTAAGCATTGAACTTCGGATGTTTGTACTTTCCAAATCCTGAAACCAATTCACCTTTCACCGGATACGGAAGCTTACCTTTATTCCTGAAAATATCCCCGGTCATATCAGAGATGTCAACTTTCAATTCATTCTTCGCCTTTTTTTCAATTTCATTTACCAGTTCTTCAAGTTTTGACGATTGCGTCTTTAATTCATTTATTGCCTGAGTATAAAGGACCTTTTCAGTCAAAATATTCTTCAAAAGTTTTTTCTTTTGCTCCTTCTCAGCTTCAATCTCTCTTTCCTTTCCCGCAGCCTCTTTTTTATGTTTTTCATAATTTTCGTATTTTGCTTCAAGATTTCTGCGGGCTATATTATAAGAATTCTTCTGATTTGAATATTTATTCCGGAGATCAATATCCTTTTTTGCCAGCATAATAAGATAGTTGTATTTTTTTATAAAGTCCTTCAAACTCACAGCCGACATTAAAAGTTTCAGATTTTTATATTTACCCTCCCTGTAAACTTGAAGCACCCTTATTTTTAAACTATCCTCAAGTTTCGCCATCTCACTGCTTGAATATCCAATCTGATTTCTAAGAGAACCGATATTCACTTCTATCTCAGCCAATTTATTATTATATAATTTCAAAGCCTTCTTTTTATTGTCAAGTTTTTGATCAAATCTCTGAATCTGAAACAATAAATTCTTTTCTTCTTCATACAGTTTATATTGCCTGCTGATCTTCTCTTTAATTTCCGCGTTTATTTTCTCTATTTTTCTTCTGTTTTCTTCAGATTTTCTATCTTCGGCAAAAATAACATCTGTCAGCAAACCCGAAATAATTACAAAAGATATAAACAGTATCTTCATTTTTCCGTATAAGGCTTTATCCTGAAAAGGAGGGAGCTTATTAACCCCAATATTATTCCCGAAGCAATAACTATCATTACAATTACAGGATTTACCGGAAGCCACTTGCCTGACCAGAGGATATTAAGCTTCTCCAACGCAATACGCTCTACACCTGCAAGAAGCAGGACGGCTAAAATACCGCCTGCGGCTCCTTCAATCATTGATTCAATTATGAATATTGACTTTATCCCAAACAGAGTAACTCCCGAAGATTTCATTTTTTTAATATCATCTTTTCTCGCAAAAACGCTTATTCGCACTGTACTTGATACGATAAAAACGGATCCTGCAATAAGTATTACAGAGAGCCAGATTACTATTTTTCTTATAATTCCAGCAAGGCTGAAAAACCTTTCAAATTCTTCTTTTTGATAGTACACATCAGTAACATTTTCAATAGCCTTAAAAGAATCCGCAAATTCCTTCAGCTTTACAGGGTCTTTTTTGAACTCTTTTTTTATTACAACTCTGATGGAATCCGGAAGAGGATTAATCTTGAAACTATCAAGATACGTTTTAAAATCTTCATTTTGGGCAAACTCTTTTATAGCTTCATCCCTGGAAACAAAAACAGCGTCATCTATTCCTGTTCTAAGTTTAATTTCCATTGCAATTGCATCCGCCGCTTCCTTTTTTGTCCCTTCTTTAAGATAAACGGATATTTCCACGCTATCTCTTATCTCATTTAAGAAATTATTTAAATTATACATAAGCATGGCAAAAATACCAAGCACAAACAGATTAAATGCCAGTATGAATATCGTTGTAACTACAGTAAACTTATATTTTTTAAGAGAAAGCACAGCTTCTTTTATTACGTTCATTCTTCTCCCTCTAGGTTATCCAGGATTTCAATTCCTGAAAGTTGGTAATGGTAATATGTTTCTGATCTATAATGATACTGTTTGCTTTTCTAAAATCATTTATGATGGCCGTAACGACCTCCCTTGCCGTTCCTATCATCTCAGCTAATTCCTGATGGGTTAACTTCAAACTGATTCTTATACCTTCCGGAGTTTTTTCACCGTACTTTTTTGACAGGTCTATAAGAGCGCTGGCAACCCGTCCGGGAAGATTACGAAATGTAAGATCCTCAATCTGCTTGTCCGCAGACCTCAGCCGTGAGGAAAGCGCCTGCATAAGCCTTAAAGCAATGATCGGATTATTCAGTATTTCCCGTTGAAAATCACTCCGGTTCAGGATAAGAACGACAGCCTCTTCCAGAACGGAGGCGGACGCAGACCTCTTCTGTTCGTCCAGCATCGCCATTTCTCCAAAAAAATCACACTCTTTTAGATACGCAAGAGTTTTGATTCTTCCGGTCTGATCAGATTTATAAATTTTAACAAGTCCGGACACAACAATATAAAGGCTGTTACCTTCTTCGTTTTCAAAAAACAGAAAGGACCCCTTCGGATACTTCCGTTCTATTATGTTTTTGGAAATACTTCTGAGGTCTTTCACAGATACATTGTTAAATAAGGGCACCTGTTTCAAAAACTCCTTTCTATCCATACGCAACCTCCATATTAGATGCGCAGACGTTTGGATGCTCAGATGCGCGGAAGCTAAAAGTTTAGACACTCAAAAAGATAAGTAAAAATTCGATTGTTCTTACTTCTTTTTTTGCTGCACCTCTACACATCCGAACATCTGTGCATCCATCAATATTTTTTTTAAAAAATATCCGGTATACGACTGCTTTGCTTTAATAATATCTTCCGGTAAACCTGCTGCAACAAGCTGGCCGCCTTTATCTCCGCCTTCCGGACCCAGGTCAATTATATAATCGGCTGTTTTTATTACATCAAGATTATGTTCAATTATTATTATTGTATTGCCCCTATCCCTGAGCCTGAACAATACCTCCAGGAGCTTTTTAATATCATCAAAATGAAGCCCGGTTGTCGGTTCATCCAGCATATAAATTGTTTTTCCGGTAGCTCTTTTTGAAAGCTCCGCCGAAAGCTTAATCCTTTGCGCCTCTCCTCCTGAAAGAGTAGTCGCGGACTGGCCTAATTTAATATATCCTAACCCAACATCGTTCAAAGTTTCAAGGACTTTCTTTATTTTTGGGATGTTTTCAAAGAATTTCAGGGCATCTTCAACCGTCATCTCAAGAACATCTGAAATATTCCTGCCTTTATACATCACTTCAAGTGTTTCCCTGTTATACCTTTTACTTTTGCATACCTCACACGGGACATAAACATCGGGAAGAAAATGCATCTCTATCTTGATTATACCGTCACCTTCACAGGCAGCGCATCTTCCGCCTTTTACGTTAAAGGAAAATCTTCCGGGCTGATACCCCCTGGACTTGGACTCTATCGTTGAAGCAAAAAGCTCTCTAATCAGGGTGAAGACCCCTGTATAAGTTGCAGGATTTGACCTTGGAGTACGTCCTATCGGGGATTGGTCAATATTAATCACTCTGTCAACATATTCAATACCGCTGAATTTTTTATAACCTCCCGGCTTTACGCTGGTTAAATATATCTCATGTATTAAGGCGGGATACAGAGTTTCTTCAATCAGAGAACTCTTTCCCGAGCCCGAAACCCCTGTAATACAAGTAAGGCATCCCGAAGGGAACTTTACATCAATGTTTTTTAGGTTATTGGTAGTTACACCTTTTAATTCAATATATTTTTCCGGGCAGATTTTTCTGTGTTTTGGAACTTCAATTTTCATATCCCCGCGCAAATAACTTCCGGTAAGGGAAGCTTTGTTTTTAATCACATCTGCCGGTTTACCTGCGGCAACAACATATCCTCCGTTTACTCCCGCCCCGGGCCCCAGATCTACCAGATAGTCCGCTTCTCTCATAGTGTCTTCATCATGTTCAACAACAATCACGGTATTTCCGAGATCTCTCAAGGCTTTCAAAGTATTCAATAACTTCTCATTATCCCTTTGATGCAGCCCGATGGAAGGTTCATCCAATATATAAAGCACTCCGACCAGAGAAGAACCAATCTGCGTAGCCAGATGAATCCTTTGAGCCTCGCCGCCGGATAAAGTAGAAGCCGCACGGTCAAGCGTTAGATAGGACAACCCTACGTCAAAAAGGAATTTTAAGCGAATAATCACCTCTTTAAGTATCTGATCAGCTATTTTCTTTTCTTTTTCAGAGAGTTTTAAAGTTTTAAAATACTCAGCACAAGCACTTATGCTTTGTCTTGTCGCCTCATTTATGTTTTTTCCGCCAATTCTTATACTTAAAATTTCCGGTTTTAATCTGGCGCCGTTACAGGAGGGACATTCTATGGTGCGCATATACTGGCCTATCACATCATTTCGTATAAACTCAGAATCCGTCTCCAGGTATCTCCGCTTCAGATTTGGAATCACCCCTTCATACTTCCCGGTATAGGCATGGGACATGTTAACCGAGCTAAAATTAAATTTAATAAGGCGGGCTCCTGAACCATATAATATAATATCTCTGTGTTCTTTCTTTAGTTTACCAAACGGCACCTCCGTCTTAATTTCAAAATGTTTTGCTACCGTGTGAAGCATTGATTTGTAATACATTGCAGTCGGACTGCTCCAGGGGGCAATTGCCCCCGCATCCAGGCTTAAAGACTTATCAGGAACAACAAGATCCTCATCTAGCTCCAGCTTATGCCCCAGCCCGCTGCATTCAGTACACGCGCCGAAAGGACTATTAAAAGAAAACATCCTTGGGGCCAGGTCAGACATGCTCACACCGCATTTAATACAGGCAAACTTCTCGGAAAAAACAACCTCTTCTTTATCGTTTTTAAGAACAATAACAGTACCGTCTCCAAACCTTAAAGCAGTTTCAACGGAGTTGGCAAGGCGTTTTTTTATGTCAGCGCCGATTTCCAGCCGGTCTATTACAACTTCGATACTATGCCTCTTATTTTTCTCGATGTTAAATTTTTCATCAAGATCATAGACCTTTCCGTCAACCCGGACCCGCACATAGCCGTCTTTCTTGATCTGCTCGAAAAGCTTTGAATACTCGCCCTTGCGGCTTCTCACCCTAGGAGAAAGTATATGTATTCTTATACCCGCACCAAAATCAAGGATCTGGTCAATTATCTGCTGGCTGTTCTGACGTTCTATTTTTTTCCCGCATTTAGGGCAATAAGGAACGCCTATCCTCGCAAAAAGCAGCCGGAAATAATCGTATATTTCCGTAACCGTACCGACAGTAGACCTTGGATTATGGCTTGGTTTCTTCTGCTCTATGGCAATTGCAGGAGACAAACCGTCTATAGAATCCACATCCGGCTTTTCCATCTGCCCAAGAAACTGCCTGGCGTATGCCGATAAGGATTCAATATAACGCCTTTGTCCTTCGGCGTATATTGTATCGAAGGCCAGGGATGATTTTCCGGAACCGGACAAGCCGGTAATTACAATGAGTTTATTGCGGGGTAATTCCAGGGAGATATTCTTAAGATTATGCTCCCTCGCGCCTTTTATTGTTAATTTATCTTTATTCATTCAGGTTTGTTTAGAAAATCTAAACAAGCTATCCTTTTACTTGATTATTTTTTCCGTCAACAAAAATAATACGCGGTTTAAGTCTCTTCACTTCAGAATCTGAGTACAATCCGTAAGAAATAATAATAATAATATCACCCGGCTGAGCCAGCCTGGCAGCCGCACCGTTTAAGCATATTTCACCTTTTTTCCCTTTAATAGCATATGTTTCCAGCCGTCCGCCGCTGGAAATATTTAAAACTTGGACACGTTCAAAAGAAAGAATATCCGCAGATTTCATAAGTTTTTCATCTATGGTTATACTTCCCCTATAATTAATATTCGCATCGGTAACCGTAGCCCGGTGAATTTTAGATTTACACATATATCTGAGCATATATTCCTCCCAAAAGACACAAAAATAAGTAATTTAAAGGTATTATAGCATATTTTAGCCGGATTTTTCAATTGCAGGACTATTTTTTTGGTATATAAAAACAGGGTATCCTAATGATATAATTATTATATTATGAAACTCTGAGGACTTACGTCCGAAGTTTCGGCGAATGAAATTCAAATAAAAAAGGAGCCTTAGAGTATGAACACATAAAAGAATTTGATACAATCCCTGAGGGTTCAATAATTTTAAAAGATTTCGGGAAAATTAATTATTGTGATTCTTTTCAAATATTGAAAGATACAAATGCCGGCATAGACAACATTCTTACTGATTTGTGCAGGATACCTAAATGGGCAGATCCTCTATTCAAAATCAGGAATTTGTCAGTCAGAATATTTGGATTAAAAACCGGCGATGTAAAAAATATTCATACAGCAGCTCACTATCCGATAGGCTCAAAAGCCTTATATTTCACAGTCCTAGACAGGAATGACAATGAAATTGTTATGGCTGAAAACGACAGGCATTTAAATTTTAGAATGTCAGTTTTAATAGATAGAAAAAAGACAGACACGGTTATTTATTTAACAACAATAGTCCAATTTAATAATATCTGGGGGCAGATATACTTTTTGCCGGTTAAGCCGTTTCATCGAATAATTGTTAAATCAATGTTAAAGAGAGCTTTACTATGAAAACCTGTAAACTTATTTTTAAAGGAATATTTACATCTTTTTTATACTGAAATTACAATATTATCAATTAAACGCGTCCTTCCAAGTTTTAACGCTATTGCAATAATTATTTTCCCCGATATAATGTCCAGGTCTTCAAGAGTCTCAGAATTCACGATTGAAACATACTGTATTTCCGCGTTTTTTATACTGTTTAATTTCTTTTTTATTGCTGCTGCCACTTTTTCAGCTTTTAGTTCGCCGCTATCAATCATTTTCTTTGCCAGCAAAAGTGATTCATATATTATCGGGGCTGATTTTCTTTCTTCAGGGTTAAGGTAAGTATTTCTTGAACTCCTAGCCAGGCCGTCTTTTTCCCTTACTGTCGGCAGGGCAACAACTTCAACAGGAAAATTCAAATCTTTAACCATCTTTCTTATTACCACACACTGCTGGGCATCTTTCTGTCCAAAGTAAGCTTTATTAGGCAAAACAATATTGAATAATTTTGTAACAATCGTAGCAACCCCTTTAAAATGTATCGGACGGAATGCGCCGCATAATTTCCTTGTTAAATCACCTTCTATGTTGATATAAGTGTTATAATCCGAAGGATACAGGGCTTTTACTTCAGGATTAAAAACAACATCCACCTTAAGCGGTTTTAGCAACTTTAAATCTTTCTTAAGGTCCCTGGGATATAAAGCAAAGTCTTCTTGGGGTCCAAACTGCGCCGGATTAACAAAAATGCTTACAATTACAATATCACACTCTTTTTTTGCCTGTTTAACCAGAGAAAGATGGCCTTCATGCAGGTATCCCATAGTCGGAACAAAACCTATAATTTTTCCCTCAGCTGTTTGTTTTTGAGAAAAGGAAGTCATCTCTTTTATATCTGAAATAACCTTCATCTTTATCCTTACGAACTTATCGGGAGGTAATATTTGGTCCCTGTTTTCATATCACGGATAGTCTTAATAAGATCATTTAAATCACCCATCTTATGCACAAAATCTATCTCATTGGTATTAATAATCAAGAGAGGGGTTTCTTTATACCTCAGAAAAAAATCATTATAAGCTTTATTTAGACTTTCAAGGTATTCATGTCCTATATTTTTTTCGTATGTACGGCCCCGCAGTTTTATCCTTTTAATAAGAGTATCCGTATTTGCCTGTAAATAAATAACCAGATCAGGTTTTGGCACCTGCGGTTTTAAAATCGCATAAAGTTTTTCATAAAGCACCAGCTCGCTTTCATCTAAATTAACATAAGCGAATATCCTGTCTTTTTCAAAGAGATAATCGGACATAATACCGGAAGAAAACAACTCGTTCTGGAATAACGCCTGCTGCTGTTTATACCTGTTGAGAAGAAAGAAGATCTGCGTTTGAAAAGCATAGTTCTTCATCTCTTTGTAAAATTTAGGAAGAAAAGGGTTTTCCTCAACTACTTCAAGTATCTGCTTAAAGCGGAACTCCCTGCCTATCAAATCAACCAGACTGGTTTTCCCGACACCTATCGGTCCTTCAATCACTATGTATTTATAATTAAATGCTTTTTCCATATTTTTTAACTTTTTTTCCGCCTTTTACTTCCTTAAGCAGACTCAAATAACTTTTCTTTACTGACGGGTGGCTGCTTTTACCCGCCAAATCAACAAGAGGCCTAAGCACAAATTCTCTTTTTAGCATTTCTTTATGCGGAATCGTCAAACCCTTAAGTTTAACGCTCCGTCTTCCATAAAGAATAATATCAACATCTATTATTCTCGGACCCCACCTTATTGTTTTACTTCTCTTCATCTTCTTTTCAATTTCTTTACAAGCAAAGAGAAGACGAAGAGGACTAAGAGCCGTTTTTATTTCTATTACACCGTTTAGAAAGGACCGCTGCTGGACATCTCCTACCGGCGCTGTTTCATACAACGGAGACACTCTCTTTACTTCGATATTACCATATTTTGACAAGAGCAGCACTGCTTTTTTTAAATTCTTACGCCTATTCCCAAGATTACTTCCCATCGAGAGATATGCCTTTAAAACCGGCATTTTTCCTTCAACCGTTTAACTGCTTCTTTGAGCCGTTCTTCCGTAGTACAAATAGTCATTCGGATATAACCTTCTCCATATCTGCCAAAACCAACACCGGGAGTTGAAACAATCCCGCAATTTTGAAGGAGAAATTTAACCAGCTCGCTTGAAATTGATTTGACGCTTTTATTCTCCTCTTTAAACTTTTCCGGCACCTTAATCCATATATAAAAAGTTGCTTTTGGATTATTAACTGTCCAACCCAAGGATTTCAAGCCTGAGACAAGAACATCTCTTCTGGCTTCATATATTTTTCGAAGATCCTTAGTCCATTTCTCCGGAAGATTCAAGGCTTTTATTCCCGCCCTCTGGATCGCATGAAACTGCCCGGAATCCAGATTGCCCTTTACTGAAGCAAGCCCGGCAATCAAGTCTTTATGCCCCACCGCATAGCCGATACGCCACCCCGTCATATTAAAAGTTTTCGAGAAAGAATGTGTTTCAATACCTACTTCTTTAGCCCCGTCCGCATTAAAAAAACTCTGAGATTTCTCTCCTTCGTAATACATTTCAGAGTAGGCCGCATCATGACAGACAATAATATTATTTTTTTTCGCAAAAGCTACGACTTTCTCATAAAAGGACTTTGGCGCAATTGCCGCTGTAGGATTATTCGGATAGTTTATAAACATCAGTTTTGCTTTCTTTAATACCTCAGCAGGAATACTGTCAAGATCAGGAAGAAAACCATTTTTTTCCAGCAGGGGCATTATATACGGGACACCTTCTGCAAATATTGTCCCTGCATTATATACCGGATACCCGGGATCCGGAACAAGTACAACATCTCCCGGATTAATAAAAGCAAGAGGAAGATGCCCTATAGCTTCTTTTGAACCGATTAAAGCCATAGCTTCCGTATCCGGATCAAAATCCACGTTAAAACGTTTTTTGTACCACTCAGTCACCGCCACCCTGAAATCTTTCAAACCCGAACCAAGCGGATATTGATGGTTTCTCTCATCCCAGATCTCTTTTTGCATCTCCTCAATAACCGGTTTTATAGTCGGTAAATCAGGATCTCCTATCCCCAGATCAATTATATCAACGCCTTCCTCTCTTGCTTTCCTCTTCATTTTATCTATTTCAATAAAAAGATAGGGAGGAAGTTTCTTCAGTCTATCAGTTATTTCAATTTTCATCAGCTCTAATCCTTTTCATAAAAGATCCCGCAGATACAACCCTTAACACCCGTCTAAAAGCCTGAAAAGTCTTTCCTCACTTTATCCCCAGCACATCCTGCATATCATAAAGCCCTGCTTTTGCTTTAGTTATAAATCTGACGGCAAGGAGGGCTCCTCTTCCGTAGGCTTCACGGCTTGAAGCTCTATGAACAAGTTCAATCCTCTCGCCTATCGTCCCGAAAGAAACAACATGCTCTCCTGCAACATCCCCGCTTCTTACTGCATGAATAGCAATTTCATCAGGTTTTCTTTCCCCCGTAATACCTTCCCTTCCAAAAACAGTATTTTTCTTAAAATCCACACCTCTTCCCGCAGCTATACTTTCACCAAGCCGTAAAGCAGTGCCGGAAGGAGCATCTTTTTTAAAGCGATGATGGGTTTCAATTATCTCAGCATCATAGTCACTCAGAACTTTAGCCGCTTCTTTTACAAGTTTAAAAAGAAGATTTACACCCGCGCTCATACTGGGAGCAAATACTACGGGAATATATTTTCCTGCTTCCGTTATTTGTTTCTTTTCAGAATCATTAAAGCCTGTGGTCCCGATAATAATAGCTTTCTTGAATTTTACCGCGGCTGCAAGATTCTTTATTGTCGAAGCCGGAGACGTAAAATCAATTATCACATCGCTTTCCGGGGCTATTTTGGAAAGATCAGAAACTACAGTTACCTTAAGTTTTCCGGTCCCGATAACCAATCCAATATCCTCGCCGATACCCTGGAATTTCTCGTTTTCCAGAGCTCCCGAAAGAACCATATCATTTTGGGCCAAGATAAGCTTAATTATCACAGCTCCCATCTTGCCCCCGGCTCCCGCCATAATCACTTTTATTTTATTGCTCATTTTTTATTGTCTCCGTTATTTTTTTTAATTTCCTGGACTTCTATATGGACATCTGTCTAAAAGTCTATAAGTCTATAATGTCCATAAAGTCTAACATTAATGTAGTATTATTTATTCAAAATCTTTTTTATGCTTTTACTTTACAAACCTTAAAAACTTTATAAGCTTAGGTTTACTTAAGTAAACCATACGTTCTTAAAACTTCAGTCAGTTTCCTAAGAGTCCCCTCTTCCATACTGCACATCGGAAGACGCATTTCTCCGGTATCCATACCCGCAAGCATCATTGCAGTTTTCACCGGAATAGGATTTGTCTCTATAAAAGCCGCTTTCATAAGAGGAAAAAGATAATAATGAAGTTCCAGCGCTTTCTTAAAATCCTTTTTTGCATATGCCGCGGTCAGAGCAGCAACCTGTCCCGGCACAATATTAGAAATTACGGATATAACACCTTTACCGCCCACCGACATAATAGGCAGGGTAAGGTTATCATCTCCCGACATAACACAGAAATCATTTCCGCAGGCAGAAATAACCTGGCTTGCCATATCCAGACTGCCGGTAGCTTCTTTAACTCCGATAATATTCTTACAGTCATTTTTCAATTTCGACATGGTGGCTGCTTCAATCGTAATCCCCGTCCGTCCCGGGATGTTATAAAGCATTATCGGTATATCCACGGTATCCGCAACTTTTTTAAAATGCAGATAAATTCCCTTTTGCGTAGGTTTATTATAATAGGGAGCCATCATGAGCGCGGCATCGCAGCCTATTTTTTTCGCATATCTGGTAAGCTCTACTGCCTCACTCGTAGAATTCGAACCGGTGCCGGCCATAACAGGAACTCTTCCCTTTGCCGCTTTTACAACCAGCTGAATTACTCTTCTATGTTCTTCATGCGACAAAGTCGGAGATTCGCCTGTCGTCCCGCAAGGGAGTAATCCGGAAGTTTTATTCCTTATCTGAAAATTCACATTTTCTTTCAACCTCTTTTCATCCACTTTACCATTTCTAAACGGAGTAATCAACGCCGTCACAGACCCTTTAAACATTTTACTTTCTCCTTATCAGCAGAATATTTTACCTTCACAAATATATGTAACACTGCCCGACATATAAAGATTGCCGTCTTCATCGGCATCAATTTGTAATCTATCCCCTCCGGAAGTAACCACTTCCGTAGGGAATTTTGTTTTACAAAGTATATTCGTAATATACGCTGAAGCCGTTGAACCGGTGCCGCAGGCCTCAGTCTCCGCCTCCACACCTCTTTCGTACGTGCGTACTTTAATTGTATTTTGATCCACAACCTTTACAAAATTAACATTTGTGCCCGCAGGTTTGAATATTTTATGGTATCTTATCTGCCTGCCGTACTCTGAGACATTTACGCTGTCATTAAAGACAATCGTATGAGGAACGCCTGTATTTACAAAGTACCCGATAAATTTCTTTCCTCCGGTTTTTATAACCATTCCGATTTTCTCATCTTCAGGCCGCCCCATGTTAACATCGACCAGCCCTTTTTTCGCATCCAGTATTGTTACAGTTTTAAGGCCTGACAAAGTCTCTACAGACTGTTCTTTACCCGCAATTTTCTTCAAATAAGCAAATAGCCCGATACAACGTATTCCGTTCCCGCACATCCCGGCTTCCGAGCCGTCGGAATTCAAGATACGCATTTTGTAATCGGCTTTTTTTGATTTTTCAACAAGCAGTACTCCGTCCGCTCCCACCGACCTCTTTCTATTACAAACAGTCAAAGCAAACTTTCCAGGATCTGCTAGGGCCTTTTTTCGGTCATCGATAACAAGGAAATCATTACCGGTTCCGCTTATTTTTGAAAAATCGATGTTATTCATCTATATATTCTCGCCTCTAAGAAGATCCGCAAAAGTTTCTCTTCTTCTGACTATTTTAAATTTAGCTCCTTCAACCATCACTTCCGCAGGTTTTCTCCTGGCATTGTAGTTAGACGCCAAGGCAAACCCGTAAGCACCGGCGCTCATAATCGCCAGGTAATCGCCTTCTTTTACTTTTGGAAGCATTCTTCCTTTGCCAAAAAAGTCAGTGGATTCACAAATCGGACCTACTACGTCGGCTTTAAGCCTGCCGGAGGTCTTTTTTACAGCCACTATATTATGGAACGCCCCATAAAGCGGCGGTCTGATCAAATCATTCATGCCTGCATCCAAAATAACATAATTCTTTTCATCGCCTTTTTTTACATATTGAACTTCAGCTACAAGTATCCCTGCATTTCCCACGATAAACCGCCCCGGTTCCATAATTACCTTAACACCCAGAGGCTTTAAAAAAGGCAATACCTTTTCCGCAAAGAATGCAGGAGTTGAAGGCGTTTCATTTTTATAAATAATCCCCAGCCCTCCTCCCATATTCAACCGGCTTATATTAATACCGTCTTTAAACAACTCCTGCCTTAAGGCTATAACTTTTTTAAGAGTCAAAACATAAGGTTCGACGGTAGTTATCTGCGAACCTATATGGAAATGAATACCCGATACTTTTAAATTTTTCAACTTTGCAATCAAATTAAAAGATTCTCTTGCTCTGCTTAGGGCCAATCCGAATTTGTTTTCTTTTTTTCCCGTAGTAATATATTTATGGGTATGCGCATCCACATCAGGATTTATCCTAACGGCTATTTCTACATTTTTTTTGAGTTTTGAAGCTACAGCGCTTATACGTATTGCCTCAGGCAACGATTCAATATTGAACATGAATATTTTATTTTTAATAGCGCTCTTAAGCTCTTCCTTTGTCTTTCCAACGCCGGCATAGACTATTTTATCAGGAGAAATTCCGGCTTTTAAAGCTTTGTAAAGCTCGCCGCCGGATACAATATCCGCCCCGCAACCTTCTTTCTGAAGCATTTTGACTATTTCCATGTTCGCGTTTACTTTTAGAGAGTAGCAAATAAGATGATCTATGCAGGCAAAAGCCTCATCAATCTTACGAAAATGTTCCACAATAGTTCTTTTACTGTATATATATACGGGAGTTCCTGCTTTTTTTGCAATATTTCCTACTTTGACATTTTCGCAGTATAACTGCCCCTTTTTGAAGTTAAAATAGTGCATTATTTTTTTTCTCCCTCTTTAAAAACCTTTTAAATTACTGCATTGCTTAAAAATATTAACACAGATAATAGTTGTAGTCAATGATAAAAGAAAATGAAGTCGTGTACGATAAGAAATGTTTTTTTATTCATACCTGAGAGCTTCAATCGGATTAATATTTGCAGCTTTTCTCGCGGGATACACTCCAAAAAACAGGCCGATACCTACGGAAAATGAAAACGCCAGTAAAATGTTCCCCAGGGCAATTGATGGCTCCATTTCCGGAAAATAACTGAATACTTTAACCAGAAATAAGCCCAGGAGTATTCCAAGCAAACCTCCTGCCACGCTGATAATCACGGCTTCCACAAGAAATTGAAACAGGACATTAGCTTTTGTCGCCCCAAGAGCCCTGCGTATCCCGATCTCTCTTGTCCTTGCGGTTACTGAAGCAAGCATAATATTCATTATGCCAATTCCTCCGACAAGCAAAGAAATTCCCCCGATACAACCGAGTAAAACAGTATACATCAGGTTCTGCTGTTTCATCCTCTCCACGCCTTCCTCACGGCTGTCAAAGGCAAAATCTTCAAGATAGAAATGCCGTTTTAACAATACATTTTTCACCTGCTGAATTGTTTCACCTATGCGATTGACATCTTTTACCTGCAGATTAAGATATGTGATCTTTTCATTTCCTGTAATTCTATCCTGATCGGTCGTGATAGGTGTGGCAACCCAGTTGTTCTTAAATTCCAGAGCATTTCTCTTTCCTGACATCATTTTATACTCTTTCAGAATCCCCACAACAGTAAAATATTGATTATTAATATACACATTTTTACCCAGCGGAAACTCATTTTTAAACAATTCTCTTGCTGCAGTCGTGCCAAGAATACAAACCCGCGCTCTCCTGGCTATATCCCAATCCGTAATAGACCTTCCATAGGCCACTTCATAATTGTTAATCTTAAACATCACATCGGTAATTCCATATCCGGACACTCTGTAATTTTTACCTTTATAGCTCATGGCAAATCTGCCCGCCACCTCAGGGGAGGCATACCTGACCGTATCGCATTTTTTTAAAATAGCCATAGAATCTTCGTAAGTTCTCCCTTTTGATCTGTTAATCCTCAGCATATCTGCATTCTTTAACTCCTGATCACGGATATTCATTTTCTCAAAACCGCCTACTTCTTTCAGCCATTCAAGCGACCTTTTTTTACTTCCTTCTACAATGGAAAACAGCGCAATCAGAGAAGCAACTCCCAGAATTACGCCAAGCATTGTAAGTGTGGTTCTAAGCTTGTGCACCTTAATTTCTTCAACGCCCATGCTTATAACTGAAAAAATAATCACCTAATCGCCCCTCCGGGGGCGCCGCGAGGCATTCTCTGTCTTATATTTGCACCGCCTTTCTGCTCCTGATTTTCCTTAAATAGTTTCTCAAAATTTTCAGGCCTGGTTGTCGAAATTTTCTCATTTTCAGCTAAACCTTCGGTTATTTCAATATTATTATCATCATATAAACCGACCTCTACTTTGCGTCTTTCCCACACATTATCTTTTAAAAGATACGCGCATTGCTCCCCGTCTTCTTCAAATACACATTCTATCGGAGCAATTATTACAGCTTTTTTCTCTCTCAGCACTATTTCAACGACTGCTTTCATTCCGGTGTGCAATTCAGGAGCTTTTGTGACCATCTCAATCTCTGTTTTAAAAACATTAATTCTTCCGTCAGTGCTGGGCTTTGCCTGCGGAGATATTTTTAATACTTTTCCAATATACTTATTTTTCTCAAAAGCTTCAATTTTAACCTCTGCAGGAAGCCCTGCTTTAACCAATCCTATATCAACCTCATTTATATCAATCTTAACTATCATCTTGTCAAGGTTCGCGATTGATATTATAGCAGTACCTCCGGAGAGTTCAGAAAGCCCGGAAGTTACCATATCCCCTTCTTCTACTGTTTGTTCAAGAACAAGGCCTGATATGGGAGCCAAAACCTCCGATTCTTGATATTGTTCAGCTTCCCGTCCCGGCTTGATCAGAGCAATCTTCTGGCCTTCTTTCACATAAACACCTTCCTCAACAAAGATCTTCTTCACCGTACCGGTAACGTTAGATTTTACTTTAACCAGACTTACCGGTTCCAGCTTGCCGACTTCCGATATTTTATCTGTAACATCTCCGAGTTTCACTGTTTTAAATTTATATTCAATCCCTGCTGCCGCCGTATTTATAGAAGCCGGAATTAAATATTTACCAAAAAAATACACGCCTGCGGCAATTATTATCAGGCTTATTCCTAAGATTATTAAGGTTTTTTTCATAATTCTCCTTTTACTTCCAGAAAAGCTTCACTCCACACTGCTTTTCAATCGAATATTCCTGTTTTTTATAGTCATATATCGCCTGATAGTATCCGATTTCAGCCGCAGTATAGTTAAGCTCAGCATCAATTAAATCTAAAAAAGACGATATACCCGATTGATAACGATTCTTTATTAATTCAAGGTTTTCTTTAGCCAGCTCTACCTGAATTTTGAACAACTCCAGTTCCCCGTAAATACGGTTGACATTAAGGAATGCCGAATAAATTTCTTCAAGCAATTCTCTTTTCAGCTTTTCAATATTCAACCCGGCTATATCAAGAGCTGCTTTACTTGACTTATACCTGGAATAATTTGCTTCCCCGTCAAACAACGGATAAGAGAGCGACATTGAAATCCCCCAGGTTGAATTTTGATCAAGCCTGCCGTTATTTGTCCATTCAGAACTGCTTCTTGCATAACTGTCCAGGGATAAAGAGTACGAACCGTCAATGCTTAAAGACGGCCAGAGAGCTCTTTCTGAAAGCGCTGTCAGAATAAAAGTATAATCACATTGCAGCTTAAGCTTCCTCCATTCAAAATTGCTTTCAAACAGCATCTTAAGCAGTTTATCATAAGTATCCACCGGCGGATTATGAACCTCTGCGGCATACTCGCCATAAACATTATCCTCTGCAAGAACCAACTCTTTATCAGGAGCCGTTCCCAGCAAGGTGTTTAACCCGGCCTTTGAAATCTTCAGGCTTGTTTCGGCATCTCTGAGTAAAATTTCACTCTTTTTTATTTGTATCAACGCATTAAGATAATCCGACTTAGCCTTAATTCCGGCTTTATAAAGACTCTCTGCCAGCTTTAAATACTCTTTTTTCTGTTCCAGAGCCTGGCTTCTTATCTGAAGATTTTTTTCCGAAGCCAGCACCTCATAATAAGAAACAATAACACTGTAGGCAAGCTCCTGTTTTTTTATAGTTACAGCCAATTCAGATTCTTCATATTTTCTTTCCGAATACCTGTATTGGTCAAAATCCTTATACATATTATATATGTTATAAGAAACACTGAGGGAAGCGCTGTAGGTATCGGGATTTACCGTAAGAAAAGGAATATCCAGTCCGTTATCGTCAAATCCCAGAAGTTTATCGCTGATTGAGAGATTTACAGCGGGATAAAACGGAGCAAAATTGATTATTTTATTAAGCCCGGCTTGTTTTAAGTTCTCTTCGGATATTTTCAACTCAACAGAGTTTTTAAAGGCTGTTTCTACGCAATCCGCTAATGTTAACCGATTTTCCTGAGAAGCTGCCATTCCAAGAAGAACAAATAATAAAATGATTCTTTTCATATAGCCCCCAATAGGGAAATTATAACATATTAATTATTAAAAAAATATTATTTTTTTTAAAATACTTGATTTTTTCAGCATTTTGTCAAAAAGTTTGATAAATTTCCAGCGAACTCATGCTCGGGGAATTTCAAAAGATGGCTGATAAGCGGTGTTAAGATTCAGGGAAGATGCGGGGCTTTTACGTAGCAAATCAATCTGGCAGACATAATTCAGATTACATTTCCATTTTAGAAACAATATATTTTTCCAAATCTTCAAACTGTTTTTTATTCTTACGCCAAAAGGGAAGCAGACGCTGGTAGTCTCTTACTTTTTGTACGCTCTTTATCTCTTTGATTTGAATATCTCTACAAAGTCTAAGGTTGATATTATGGTAGGCGCCGATAAAAATAATTCCTGTCCGGCCCTCATTTAAAGTCTCATTTATTCTTTGGGCAATAAATTCGTCTCTTTTATTTAAAAGCCTGTCCTTAGCTAATTTATATTTTATGAATGCAATTAATTTATGCGTGATTGACTTGGTTTGGGTTAGGGCAAGCAATCTGTTTCTCTCTTCCTTGATAAGATTAAAATCCTCTGTCTTAACTAAAACGGCTCCCCGCTTAAGGAGCCTGGCAACTAATTCGTAATTCCTGCTTCCCGATTTTACGCCTTCTTCAACTATTCTCTGTCCGACCTCGCCCTCCGCGACCATTCCGTCTTGATATATCTTCACCCCTGACACATCCATGGACTCAAAATATTCCAATATTACATCCCAAAACTTTTCAACTGACGCCATATGTTTATCCCAGACATCTTTTCCCAAATCCGCAACACCCCGCTTAGTTACCTCCTCCGCCAAAGAGCCCAGGTCGGCGCTGGTATGAATCACTGGCGCATAAATTAGTGTTCTCATAATTGTCCCTTTAGATCTCTAATGCAATCTTGTTTATGATTATTTTACCTTTATCTTCGCTTCCAGGCGGTCCAATCTCTTTTTCAACACCGCGTTCTCTTTTTCTATCTTGTTGTCCTTTGCTTTTGAAGACAGGTATGAATCTTCTTGCCACCAATTTATACCCATCTCCATCGCCTTATCAACAGAGGCGACTAATAACCTTATCTTTATCGTTAAAAGTTCAATATCTGCAATTTTAATCTGGATATCTCCTGCAATTACAATTCCCTTATCTAATACCCGTTCTAAGATATCGGCAAGATTAGTAGCATTGTTGGCGTGCATCATTTTTTGTTCCAACATAATTATCTCCTTTTCTTTTAGGCTAATTTTTTGGCTTTTATAATTAAACCTGCTGTTCTTTTACGCAAATCCGCGATGAAACGACACTTCTTACAGTTAAATATTTTATCATTATAATCCGGACAAAGCAAAAGCACCTCCGCTTCTTTCTTTAATTCTTCGGCAAACATCACTTTCTCTTGCATTCTTTTAGCCATATTAATCTTATAAATATTATCAGTTATCGCCTTTTCTTGCTTTTGAAATATTACGCAATTTATTTCAGCGCCTTCTTTATTCATCTTTTTTCTCCTATATAAGATTCCCCAGCGGACCCAGGTCCAGATTTAATTCTTCATCCTCAATGCCAAAGATTGCCTGGACCTCTTTTATCTTTTTCTTTACGGCCTTAAGGCTTAAACCCAGTTTTTGAATTTCTATTTCAGAAAGAGTCCCCTTTTTTACCCTCCGAAACGCCTCCTTCTCCATAAGCTTTCTTATTAATTCAACCAGCGTTAAAATTAATTGAGCTAAACCTTGTTCGGTCTTTTTGGGACTGCCCAAGTCAATAATTTTAGGAATATTTTCCTC
>JAZDIO010000214.1:0-4578 GCA_043804965.1 Candidatus Firestoneibacteriota bacterium
GCTAGTTTTTGGTATTCGACTGAGCCGATCTTATCATAGAATCTCAAGTAACCATCAATACGAGCCGGCATCTGGGCGATAATAACGTTGTTGCACAATGATAAATCCCCGTTTGTTTCTGTATTTTCCCCGTAGAGACCAGGGAAATTATATACGCCGCGCAGGTAACAGTCTACCGAACGAACAACTGTTGTATAGCCGGTAAGTATTTGTTGATCTTCTGCTTGGTTAGCATACAAAGGAAGGATAAATAAGAAAAATAATACAAATACCGACGTAAGATTATTTATTTTAAGTTCTTCCCCTACCCTAGGCCAATTCACAGTTTACCCTCATTGATTTAATAACAAATTCTTTAATATTCATATTATTTTTCAAGGTTTATTCACCCCTTGCTATTTAATTATATAAATTTTATTGCCGTTGCGTCAACAGGGCATTATTTCTGGAATTTCCACTATCTTTTTATCTGTGAAATAAAATTATTAATATTCCCAGAATGTTAGTCGTTCGCCTTTTCAAAGGTCTTTAGAATCCTTTATCCTTATACTCTACTTTTATATCCTCATACCTGGAAATATCTTTCCAGTTAATTGTAACCCGTTTTATCCATTTGGAATTTTTGGCGATATTGATTATCGCGTGAAAATCTTCAAGGGGCGGGGATTCCATTTCTATGTTAAATACCGCTGTTTTATCATCATAAGAGCATTTAATTACCTTGTACCAGGTATTTGTTTTTATGGAATTTAACACCGGATTACCCGGCCAGCTGGAAAGCTGTATTTCTATTTTGTATTGCGAGCTGCCTTCGGGAATATAGATAATTCTGGAGCAGACGGATTGACCGTTTACCAGTATTCTATCGATATATTTTCCAGCCCGGGAATAAATAATATCCAGCAGGTTTCCTTTATATTTAAAATTAAAAATATTCCGGTATTTATACAAATCCAGCGGTTGAATATAGAGATTTCCTCTTGTAAAATCAATACCACTGCTTTTAAAATACATATCCATAAATGAAAAGACCTCAGAAACAGGCCGGTCCTCATCATATTGCGTAAAAGGCATCTGCTTTTCATACAAAGCCGGAACACTTGCTTTAATATCATACTTTATAAGATTCTCCAGAATAAAGTATATTTCCGGGTATTTGAGTTCGGGAAAAAGAAGGAGCTTTTTCACTTCTTTCTCAATTATGCTCTTTTCTTCGCCTTGTAATATCAGATTTAATATATTTTGTTCATTTTTCAAATCCTCCGGCACCTTTACCGGAGTAAAAACCGCTTTTTTTCCGATTATCGAACCGGCCCATTCAAGCGCCCTCTGATTATAAAGCTCCAACGCTTCATTTTCCATTTTTTTATAATTTTCCCCGTTTTCCACGGCAGCTTCAAGATACCTGGTATCTCCGGTAAATTCATAAGCCTTCCAGTAAATCCAGGGCCAGAGTTTTTTTCCCAGTATCTTATCCAGTTTTTCTTCGAAAATAAACCTGAGAGCAAAATCAGAAACATCTTCATGCCGGTAACCGTTTAACAAAAGATAGACCGCCTGATACATTTTTCTCGTTGAAATATCAGTGGAATAAATTCTGACAATATTGGAAAGAAGCTTATTGTAAAATACTTCTTTCTCGCTTTCCAATTCTATCACATTTTTTCCGGCCGCGGTAAAAGACAAAATCGAAGCCGCCCGGGCGTCATTTCCAAAACCGGTTCCTATGGAAAAGGTCACAGCCGCTTCCGCGGGGATGTTCAGTTTTGTAATAATCCTGTATCTGCCGTTTTCCTGAAAAACAAAAATATCCTCAACTGTAGTCTTATCAAAAAATATACCCATCGCGCTTGCGCCTGTTTTAAATTGGTTAGTAATTGTAATCGCTTTTCTCGCGATATAATCTTCCTGCAGCGCTGAGGTTCCCCGGGAATAAAACACCAGCTCCTGTTTCCAGGGTTCCTTCCCTGAATTCGAAAGCACCACGGTGGATACGGAAGATTCCTGATTTACAAAAGCCGTTACCATTTTAACTTTTTTTCCTTCTTTGTAATTATTTTCGCTCAATATTTCATTGGGGCGCCAGACTGTTTTTTTAAAAGGATTTACTTCCTCAAAACCTTCTGTTCTGAATCGGATTGAACACAGAGGATCCAGATCTGTTTCACTGTTTTGAAGCACGGCAAGCGGAGAAGGACCAAATACCGGACTGCAGCCTTTTATGTGAAATTTAGAATCGGGAAGGCCCATAGGATAAGCAATATACGGAAGCTCTTTATAGGAAAGCCACCAGTGATATGTAACCAGATTGCGGTCATTCTCTCCGGCCGCAAGGGGGAGCAGAAAACTTCCGATTACGAGCAGAATTAATAAGTTACGACGCATATTTTATTTTTATCAGCTTCTTTCTTGATTTTATTTTTATCTATCAAAAACATCTTGCCGGATTCCAGGGCCAGGCATTTAATATTTGCTTTTGCCAGTTGTTTTATTGTTTCCACCCCGGCGCCGGGAATATCAATCCGCATATCCTGCACGGTTCTCGCAACTTTTACGCACACAGCGCCGCTTTTTGAAAGTAAACCGCCTCTCTTTATCGCCTCATCAGTTCCTTCAATGCCCTCTGCGGTAATTACTTTTTTATTTTTTACAATAACCATCTGCCCGATATCGGCATCCGCCAGCTTTTTTGCCGCTTTAAAACCGTATTTAATATCCTCAATCTCTTTTTTACCGGGTTTTCTTTCTGTTAAAACCCCCTTTTTTGCCAGCAGGGGCTTCAGATACACCGTCATCGGAAGAATTTCAATGCCTTCCTTTTCAAATTCATTTATTACAGCCCGGATTAAAGCGAAATCCTTCCTGTTTCGAAGCGACATAAACAACTTAAAAAGACGCATGTCGGGTTTAAGCGCCGAAAATAGCCTGACTTTTCTTATCTTTCCCACAACAAAGGCCTTTTTAATCCCCAGCTTTTTAAAGATATTAATAGCTTTTCCAAAATCCCCGATATCATACCAGAATATTTTATGCGAATGCTTTTCAAGCGCTTTGTCCGCTTCATTTTTTAGGGCAACAGTAATTACTTTTTTTCCGGCTTTTTTTGCGTTTTTGCAAAAATATACAGGAAGGAGCCCGCCGCCCGCAACAAGGCCTATCATTTATAGATACCCCTTTTTGATTTTTCGACAAAGGAAACAAAGTGCAGGACATACGGATCGGAAATCAGATCTTCTTTCAATCTTGTTAGGGCCTGCGTCGTGTTCAGCCCGGAGCGGAATACCAGTTTAAACATTTCTTTAAGCGCTTCCCTGGACTTTTCCGGCATACTGTTTCTTTCCAGGCCTACTTTATTTAAGCCGAATATTGTAAACGGGTTGCCGGCGCCGAGGACAAAAGGCGGCACATCTTTTTCTATAGGAGAAGACATCCCGATCATGGCCAGAGAACCTATTTTGCAAAACTGATGAACGGGGCAGTAGGCCGATATAAAAGCTTTATCCTCAATCTCAACATAACCTCCCAGTCCCGTTCCGTTTACCAGCGTTACATTGTTTCCCACTTTTACATTATGCCCGAGATGCGCGGTTGAAAAGAAAAAACAATCATTTCCGACGCTAGTTTTCTCCCCTGCTCCGGTAGCACAATTGAGGGTTACCGACTCGCGAAAAATATTATTATCTCCTATTTCAACAAAGCTTTTTTCATTCCTGTAGCGCCTATCCTGCCCGGGATTGCCTATGGCGGTAAAACTAAATATTTCATTATTTTTTCCTATCGCGGTATAGCCGTTTACTATCACGTTCGGATGAAGCTTTGTTTTATCCCCGAGGGTAACATTTTCCCCGATAACGCAATAAGGCCCTATTATTACATCCTTTCCAATTTTAGCGTTTTTGTGAACTATGGCTGTTTCATGAATGTTTGTCATATATACACCCTTTTAATATCCTTCTTTATAGCGCAGACAATTTCATAAGGTATTGTTTTACATTTACCGGCAAGATTTTCCGCGCTTATTATTTTATTTTTACTCCGGCCCAGCAGCACCGCGGTATCCCCGGCTTTTACTTTTGAATTTCTGCCAAGTTCCACCATTGTAAGATCCATGCAGACCCGGCCTCTGAGGGGATAATTTTTCCCGTTTATCAGCACTCCTCCTTTATTGGAAAGCAGGCGGTTGTATCCGGCTCCATAGCCTATGCCAAGAACCGCGATTTTAGTATCCCGTTTTGTTTTGTAGGTGTTGCCGTAGCTGATACTGCTTCCTTTTTTGCAATCTTTTACCATAAGTACCTTTGTCTTCCAGGAGAGCGCCGGTTTAAGATTAACTGTTTTCTTTTCTTCTTTACTGTTGTTTAATCCGTAGATCATGAGACCCGGACGCGCCATATCAAAACCTGCGCCGGAAAAGTAAATAACACCGGAACTGTTTAACACGTGTTTTTGCACGCTTTCCGACGCTAAAAATGAAGAATATTCAAAATCGCTGATCTGTTTCCAGGTGTAAGCGGAGTTAACCTCCGCAGAAGCCAGGTGGGTGAAAATCCCCGCTACTTTAATATTTTTGAATTTGCT